>NZ_VPDH01000113.1:0-6825 GCF_013417785.1 Acinetobacter sp. YH12227
GTCAACGATGTATAACCGGGTGCCGAATGGCGCCTTAGCAGAGGCTTGAGCCGTGTGCTGGGAAACTCGCATGCACGGTTCTTAGGGGGTTGGACGTAGGTAACTGCGTCTGACTACCCGACAATCAAATGCGACCTTGGGCCTTAGGGCGCAAGAACTGGCTGTTTGCTGGCTCGCTGCGCAGCGGCCAGCGAGCGGCGAATATCATGACTTTAATCCAGTCAGCAAAGCTGAATGGCTTGGATCCGTATGCCTATTTAAGTGATGTGCTGAAAAGGCTGCCGACGCATAAAGCGACCCAAATAGAAGAATTACTGCCACATCGCTGGAAATCCAACTCAAATTAAAAAATAGGCATGGGGTTCAGCGGACGCTTACGTTTTAAGCCACAAAAAATATAAACCATTATTTATTAATGACAGATGATATTAAGCCTATTGATGATAGATGAATTACCAAAAATATAATTTATTAAAATTAATGCCCCGAAGGGCATATTTAATTTATTTATTGTCTTCAAACTGCCAATACACATCACCCCAATCACTTTTAAAATCAGGAAAAATATCACCTTGACTAAAATATTTTCTAGAGTTTCGTTTTGCTGTAGTGAACCAAAAACCTGATTGAGGACACGGTTCGCCAGCTTTTACATTGTGTATAAGTTCATAATTAGTTGAATCATTGAGTGGATGATTAATTCTTTGCCATTCATTTCCATCGTAACGAATCAATTTTTTATAAGAAAGTATCCATAGAACGCCTTCTTTTTCTTCTATGTATACAATTCCTTTAATATCATTAATGGCATCTACTAAATGATAAACTCCTTCATCGTAGATATATAATCCATCTTCAGAAGCAATATATAACTTCTCTTTAAAATATGCTGAACAATAAAAAGTTGAATTAATACTTATATCTTTTAAGTTTTTAAAACCATCTTTAAAATTACCTTTTAATAAAGTTCCATATCCTCCCGAAATGATAATATTTTTCTTATCAGGGCAAATTGTAATTCCAAACAATGGAGACGGAGTCATTCTGTCAACAGGTTCCCAGTAAGAACCATCAAAATAGGCAATAAAACCTTCATTTTTTTTGGTACCGCAAACATAAAGGCTATTTGAGCTAAATCCGTTTATATCATAGAGATTGATATCAAATGCCAATTCTATGTCTAATGTTAATTCACTAGATTTAGGCATATCTAATGATGATTCAGATAGACCTAAATCTAAAGAATTCCAACCATTACCAATATTTGTATAAATCTGTGCGCCATCGCCACAAACATATAATGAATTATCAATAGTTCTAATTCGATTGAATTGTCCTTGTATTTTAGAGTCGTCTGTCTCACGTATTTTTTCGAGTTTATTCTTATTTTCTTGAAATATTCCTAAGTCACCATCTTGTTCAAGTGCAAGTAATGAAGAGATTCCAGAATTTTCAAAATAAGCAACAGAAACAACTCTCCAACCATCTAAATCCATATCTATCCAATCATCGGATTGATATTTATAAATAAAAGTTTTTGAAAACAGGTCCCAAGTATCCAAATTATCAAGATTAGATGTTATATAAAAATTAGATTGGCTGATAGCACAACCAGTAACAAATGTGACTGATGAATTATTCATTAAATTTTATCTCGACATAGATTATTTAAAAGGTGATCCAAAAACACCAGTAGGTAACGTTCTAGCAGTATTACCTCTAACATCAACTCGAACTCGATAATTAGCAGCTAATCCTTTTGCTTGATGATAGACACGCAATTGGGTAGCTAAATTTGCGGCATTGCATTTTTTTATAACACTAGAAACAGCTTTCGCGCCTGCAATTTCAACTTCTACTAAGGGAGCCGTAGCTTCTGGCATATGAATACCTTTTAACGCCTTTTCGTAGATACTGTATTGTCGGTGTATTCTACCATGTTCATTCGTAGCAGTTGGTGTAGCTCCTTCAACACATACTACTAAACCATCACCTTCACTTATCGCATTTGGTAAAGAATTTCTACCCGTCCCTGTTCTAGTACCTAATCTAAAGCATCTGTCTGGAACAACATGGTGCCCAGTTTTACCTAACGGTTTACATGTATCAGGGTGATAAGGTCTTAATATACATGGATTATCAAGGTCCTTATCTTTAGGTGGTTTTTCTTTATCGGGTGTCTTTTCTTTTTGGGTATGAGTCGTTGAGGTAGATTTACCCGATTGTATATTTACATCATATCTACCGGTGGGAATGTTGGCCCCATTCGCACCAGCCATACCCAATTGAGGTTGAGGTAGTAATTCCTGAAATTTTCTCTGAATTTCATTGCAGAGATCGCTAATGTATTTTTTTATCGCATTCTTTGCATTAGTAATCTCAACTTTGAACTTTTCCAAAGCCGATTTTAAACTACCGCGAACTTTATTGAGGAAACCATTAATAGCTTGAATTAAACGATCAATACATTTGTTTAATGCATTTAATGCTGTTTTTCCCATCTTTTGCCATGGCTTAGACCTGAGCCATGCTTCAGGAGCATTGTTCCATGGGCTTTTTATTTTTAGCTTTTTGAAGGCACTCTCAAAGCCTTCCATCAATTTAAAAATTTTTAATTTATTAGCTTCCTTTGATCTTGCGGCTTTGACAATGGTTTTAACAGCCGAACCAATTTCAGGAATGACTCCAAATGCAGTAAGAGCCAACGCTTTATAGTTATCAGATATAAATATATATTATAAAAAAATTGTTTTTTATTAAGATTAATTTTATTACTAGGTATCCCCAAGATTATACTATCAGACATATTTTAAAGAAAAGAAGTGTAGCAACTTGCTACACTTCTTGATTTTTTTCCACCAACTCTTTCAACAGGGTTTCTAATTTTTCTAAGCTAGCATCATCAAAATGAGAAATTTTTAAAGAAACCTTTAATAACTTATCATTAAATTTAATATTCCCAGCAACTTTCCCAGCATATTCAATTTTTTTTACAAGCGATGTTGATGGAGAATCGTTATTATCTTGAACTAGATATTTCGTAGCTTGTGCAACAGCCTTAGTTTGCTCAAGTTGGCCATTCTTTACTTTTGTCCAAACAGTTAACAAGGCTTTTTCAGCACGTTGTTTTATTTCGTCGTGATCTGCAAGAAATTTTTTAAAAGCTGTTGCAGCAGTTCGACCTAATAACTGGGGCTCATTTACCAAATCATTCAAGATGGCTTTAGGCAACTTTTCAAAAGATAAATATTTATACATGTCTTCGCGATTTAAGCCTAAAGACTTCGCTAAACGTTGTTTATTTTTCTTTAAATTTTCATCCAAACCTACTAGACCAATATAGATTTCGAAGTCTGTTAAATCCTGGCGTTTTAAATTTTCAGCTAGTGTAAGTAGTGAAGCTTCTTCATTATTTGCATCAATAATAATGGCTTCAATAGTCGATTTTTTTAGAATTTCATGCGCACGTAATCGACGTTCACCTGCAATTAGTTCAAATTTTAAATTTTCAAGTTTACGAACAGTGATGGGTTGCAACAAACCAACTTCATCGATCGATTCAGCCAGTTCTTTGATTTCCTGCTCATCAAATTTTCTACGCGGTTGATAAGGACTCCGTGAAATGTCTTCAATGGGGACATTTCGTCTAAATTCCTTTAATTCCTTGATATTATCTTTTTGAGCTAATTGATGCTTTTGAGTATTTTGTTTCAGCTTTTGAGCTAAAAGTTCTTTTGCAGTTGCCATAAAATTCTCAATCAGTTAACTTTAGCTAAAACTTCTTTAGCTAAACTTTCAAAAGCCTTTCGAACCTTTCCACTTTTGTCTAGCTTAAGTAAAGACTGCTGCATAATTGCGGCTTGATTTACTTTTGTACTTTGTGGAATAGTCGTTTCCATAATATAGCCCACTTGCTTAAATGCTTCATCACGAATGAGTTTACAAACATTTTGTCTCTCATCGTGCTTAATAAGTAGTGCACCTAATAATTGTAGCTCCGGATTGATTCGCTTTATTTTTTCTAAATGATTAAGTAAGTCTGTAACACCATATAGACCATATTGTGAGCCAGATTCAATCGGGATAATTACATGTGTTGAAGATGCTAAAGCATTACTCGTCAATAGTTTTAAACTTGGAGGGCAGTCAATTAAAATAAAATCATAAAGATCTTTTAATAGTTCTAATTTTGTAGTGAGTTCTTCTGATGGTCTTGGCGCATCTTCTTTTAATTGGTCCTCAGTTTTTCCTAAATTGAGAGAACCATAAATTAGTGAAACATTATCAAAATTAGTATCTTCTTCTAAAGCGTCAGTAAGTAATGAGACATCACCTACTAATAACTCAGCGGTTGTTACTCCAACTTCACTTGGATGTTTTAAACCAATATGCAAGCTAGCATTTGCTTGAGGATCTAAATCAATCACAAGCACTTTTTTTCCTAAGTTTGCTAGCTCAGAGGCTAAATGAACAACTGTTGTTGTTTTACCACAACCACCCTTGTGATTCGCAACAGCAATAATTTTTGCAGACATACTTGTCAAATCATTCTATATTTAAAATTACTATTAATATAAATAACTTTGGGCTAAGTTACTACACCTTTTAAATTTAAAACAGTCATTTGTATAACGCTAAAGCAATTTTAAATTTAAAGTTTTATATAGCTAGCTTATTTAATAATTAATAGTAATTAATAATTAAGTTAATTAATAATTAAGTTGATATTTTTCATTTAAAAACAATACCATATCAGCTTTAAGGTGGAGGGTTTGTCATCTTAAAGTGGAAGAGTTGTCTTCTATAAGTGGAAAGATGATCACTTAAAAGTGGAATATATGTCACTGTAAAGTGGAGTATTTGTCACTTAAAAGTGGAGTATTTGTCACTATGGTGGAATGTTTTTCACTGTTAATTATAAAATATATGTATTATCATTTAAAAAATATATAAAACAATTATTTATGATGTTGATAACTTAATGAATTTAAGTGCAAGAGTGGAAAAAAAATCACTTACAAAAATAATATTGTGGATAAAGTTGCAAGGCTTTTTTTTACTACACCATTTTTTGATATATTCATTGATCTAAGAGTGGAAAGAATTTCACGCACTCACCCTAGAATGCAGATATTTTGTTCTTATGACTAAACTCGATATTTTTTTTCAGTGATCTGCGTTTTTAAAGGTGGAAAACTTGTCATATCGAAATAGGTTAATTGATTATTTAAAATCCATTATGGGTGTTTATTCATCAATCCGTATTTCTATAAAGAATCAAAAACATCTAAAAGTGGAGTGTTTGTCATCTTGGAGTGGAATTTAAAAATATATTTCCACTTTAATGGATTTTTACCTAAATTTGGTGACAAGTATTCCACCTTAGGTTTTTTTAGGTGAAAGTGTTGAATCTTTTTCCACTTTTTTATATAACATGCATAATCAAGTTAAGCACACTTAAAATAGTTAATACACTTTATGTCAGAACTAAGCCATAACAAAGAAGAGCTGGATTCAATCCCGTACTGCATAGGTAATATTCGTCACAATGGGGTTGTAAGTACTAGCAATCGTTTGATACGACCTATTGAATTGTCAGCGAATGAATATAAAGCACTTTTATATGCGATGGCTGTTGCCAATTACGGTGAGAAGAATCATATCGATAAAGAGATTAGTGAACAAACATACATCTATCTGTATAAAGATGATTTAGCTGAATTACTGGGATTAAGTAAGCGAAATTCAATTAATGTAGCCATTGATCGAATTTACAAAGAACTTTCATCCCGTGTGGCGCACTTTGTAATTGAAGAACCTGTAGATGATATAAAGAAAAAGACTAAAAGAGTTCACTCGGTTGTCCCTATTATCCGTGAGTTAAGATGGGAAGATGATTCAAAGAATGCACTTCAAATCAGATTTACCAGTGAAGTATTACCTTACTTTACTCAATTAGCTGGTGGTAATTTTACTACATACCAACTAAAACATTTATTTGCTCTAGATTCAGTTGCAAGTATGAGTCTTTATACCTATTTCATAAAAAACGAATTCAAATTTAAGACTCAAGAAATCTACGAAGTTCCATTATTATTAGAGAATCTCAGAGCTCTAATTGATATAAATGAAACTAAATATGACCGTTGGGTCGATTTTCGACGTTATGTATTAGATAAAATTGTAGCTGAAATTAATGAAAACACCGATCTACAGTTAGAATATGAAACAATTAAAAAAGGACGCCCTATTGTAGGCGTAAAATTTAAACTACATCATCGTGGTTTTGAAAAGCCTGTAATTGAAAATAAAAAGGCCGAAAAATTAAAGATCTACTTAGATGTTCCATTTGAAGATAATGCTGAGGTAAAAGATCTAGGTGCAAAATTCGATACCACTGTACGTTCATGGTATATTTTTAATGATGATGCTAATTATTTACAGCTTGAAAAGTGGTTTAAGACTGTAGGTTGCCTCACAGACTCTCAAGCAAACGTTGTTATCAATGATTCATTATTTCAAATGGATTTTGCTGAAGTTGGAATGAGCTTAAGTGACTTTAAGAGAAAAATGAAAAATAAATTGAAAACTGATAGTAAATTTGTGGAAGACATCAAGGATCGTCTAAATGAAATTTTCGGAAAGGATATTATCTAGGAGTGTAGCAACTTGCTACACTTTTATCAGCTATTCTTAGTTAACCCCAGTTACGGATAAGCTAAATTTCTAACGACATGAATTTTTGGCTTATTCTTCTGACAGAGTTGATAAGCACATAGAGAAGAAAATATGCCTGCTAGGAAACCGGAAATAGCCCGATGTTTA
>NZ_VPDH01000114.1:0-6722 GCF_013417785.1 Acinetobacter sp. YH12227
AAATGATTGTGGTAAGCACTTGATGGGCAAGGCTTTAGATGCAGAAGAAAGATTACATGTTTGCTTTAAAATAATCACAAGCATGATGAGCGCAAAGCACTTTAAATGTGACTTGTTCCATTTTAGATATTTGTTTAAGATAAGATATAGCTCATTGAGATGTGTCATAGTATTCGTCGTTAGAAAACAATTATTGTGACATTATTTCAATGAGTTATCTATTTTTGTCGTGTACAGAGCTGTAATAATTATTCGCAAGCAATAAGTACGTTTTAAAGCCTTTGGAAATCAAAATCCAATAAACCGGTGTTCGAGGATGGCGAAACTTAAAGTTGATAATATAGCGAAACATTGCGCGGGTAAGCGCTCGATTGCCCCAGTATTGTTTTTCGATAATGGTATCGCCACTAAAAAATGCATGACGCGCTTTACCATTCACTACAAAGTCGCGTTCCATCACGGTTGAGAAGCCGACAATTTGTTTATTCTTGGGTTCAATAATAAAAAATACACCAGTTTTTTCGAGAAAATCACGCTCAAAAATTTCATACCGTGTATTGGCATAGTAGATTTGATAAATACTGTACATGCGCTTCAGTTCTTGTACAGTGACATCACCTGTACGTTTGTACTGGCTAAAGGGTTCTTTTTTTAGCTGACGAAGCAATTTAAGTTCAATCATAATCATTCTTCCCTGTTGCGTAACATTCATAATGAAACGCGATATTTTTTTTGTTTTGCACAGAACATCCACTCGCAACCTGCGTTGTGGTGCGGTCGCAATATTAGTAGCTTGAATTATGAAATTGCAATCATCTTTACGTTTCTACACGAAAAATGCGACAAGTGTAAAAATAAAGAAACCCGGCCTAAACCGGGTTTCTTTTTTATATCTAATCAGTTAAAGATAAGTGCGTTTTAGTTAAGCATCATCTTGTCAAAAATAAGATGGTCGCCATCCGCTTTAATGACAATTGTATCCCCAGGTTGGAATGCACCTGACAATATTTTTTGAGCCAAACTATTTTCAACTTGCTGCTGAATTGCACGTTTTAGTGGTCGAGCGCCATAAATCGGGTCAAAACCAGCCTCAATCAATAATTCAAAAGCATTATCCTCAACCGATAAACTCATGTCTTTATCAGCCAAACGTGCACGTAAGCGATCCAACTGGATATCTGCAATACCGCGAATTTGCGCTTTTTCCAATGAATGGAAGACCACAAGTTCATCTATACGGTTCACAAACTCAGGACGGAAGTGCTCAGATACAGCAGCCATAACAACAGCACGCACTTCCTCTTTGCTTGGATGATCACCTAATTCACGTACATCAGTCGAACCTAAGTTTGATGTCATCACAATAACCGTATTTTTAAAATCAATCACACGGCCTTGCGAGTCAGTTAAACGACCATCATCCAATACTTGCAATAAAATATTGAAGACGTCTGGATGTGCTTTTTCAACTTCATCAAATAACACCACGCTATACGGTTTACGACGAACAGCTTCGGTAAGCACACCACCTTCTTCATAGCCGACATAGCCCGGAGGTGCACCAACTAAACGACTCACTGAGTGTTTTTCCATAAACTCAGACATATCGATACGAATCATGGCATCATCACTATCAAACAAGAAGTTTGCCAATGCTTTGGTCAATTCAGTTTTACCAACCCCTGTTGGCCCTAAGAACAAGAATGAACCACTTGGACGATTCGGGTCAGATAAGCCTGCACGTGAACGACGTACTGCATTTGAAACTGCCACTACGGCTTCGTCTTGGCCAACCACACGGTTATGTAAAAAATCTTCCATATGTAGAAGTTTTTCACGTTCACCTTGCAGCATTTTGGCAACTGGAATACCCGTTGCTGCACTTACAACTTCAGCAATTTCATTTTCAGTGACTTTAGTACGAATCAGTTTAGGCTCTTCGTTGGTTTCAGCAACTTCTTCTTCATTTAAGCGTTTTTGCAATTCTGGAATCACTCCATATTGCAAACGACTTGCTTCAGCTAAATCACCTTCACGTTGAGCTTTTTCAAAAGCTGTACGTGCTTTGTCTAATTCAATTTGTGCTTGATTTGTACCATCGACAAGACGCTTTTCAGCAATCCAAACTTCTTCTAAATCGCTGTATTCTTTTTGAACTTCAGCAATTTGTTTTTCCAAATGCTCAACTTCAGCTTTAGAGACTGAATCTGCATCTTTTTTCACCGCTTCTAACTGCATTTTCAACTGAATTAAGCGACGATCTAAACGGTCTAATGGCTCAGGTTTTGAGTCAATTTCCATTTTGATACGTGATGCAGCTTCATCAATCAAATCAATCGCTTTGTCTGGCAATTGACGATCAGTGATGTAACGATGTGACATTTTTGCCGCAGCAATGATGGCTGAGTCTAAAATTTGTACGCCATGGTGAGTCGCGTATTTATCTTTTAAGCCACGCAAAATCGCAATGGTATCCTCAACACTTGGCTCATCAACCAATACTTTTTGGAAACGACGCTCTAAAGCCGCATCTTTTTCAATAAATTGGCGGTATTCATCAAGTGTTGTCGCACCGACACAGCGAAGTTCACCACGTGCAAGCGCAGGTTTAAGCATGTTACCGGCATCCATTGCACCGTCGCCTTTACCAGCACCAACCAAAGTATGTAGCTCATCAATAAATAAGATGATTTCACCATCATATTTAGCGAGGTCTTTGAGTACTGCTTTTAAGCGTTCTTCAAACTCACCACGGTATTTGGCACCGGCTAGTAATGAACCGAGGTCAAGTGAAAGAACACGTTTACCTTTTAAGCTATCCGGCACCTCACCATTGACGATACGCTGTGCTAAGCCCTCGACGATAGCTGTTTTACCAACACCAGGTTCACCAATCAGTACTGGGTTGTTTTTACTACGACGCGATAAAACTTGAATGGTACGACGAATCTCTTCGTCACGGCCAATCACAGGATCAAGCTTACCTTCTAAAGCACGTGCATTTAGATCGAGTGTATATTTATTCAGTGAGTCACGTTGATCTTCATGGTTATTGCTCATGACTTGTTCACCACCTCGAATATTTTCAATTGCTTTGCGCAGCTTATCTGAAGCCACACCCACACTATTTAAAATAGATTTTGTTTTACCTGTTTCAGCTAAGCCTAAGATAACCCAATCTGTTGATAAGAACTCATCACCAGCTTTTTGCGCAAAACTATCGGCTAAATTAAGTGCCTTCACTGCTTCTGGGTTTAAGTTAATATCCCCAGTTGGACTACTCAATGTTGCTGCGTCTTTTAAAGCTTGCTGGAGCTTAGTTTTAAGCTCTGGAAGATTAGCACCAGCTTGCTGAAGTAAGCTCTGATTTGAAGGTTCCTCAAGCAAGGATGCCAGAATATGAATACCCTCGATCGCTGTATGATCCTTGCCCATTGCAAGTGATTGAGCATCGGACAGGGCTTGCTGCAAACGGTTTGTGAATTTTTCGAATCGCATTCTTGTTATTCCTCACAACAATTTCTTTACTTGAAGCATATATGGGAGCGGCCATTAGAATTTCAAATATATTTTTTAAATATTTTTCAACACCTTAACCATTAAAAAATTATAACTCCATAGTAATATTGGTATAAAAAGATAAGATTTCAAGGGCACATCTTAAGTTATTTAAAAAAAACAAGGTGCTTTATATGCACTTGTCTTTTATATGAAATAAATTGTCATTAATTAGCCTAATTTGAAAATAATAATATCAATCTTGAACAGATAAATTCTCAATAAGAAATAAAAAAGTCTGAAACAATTCAGACTTTTTTATCAAGCTATACAAAATTTAATCATTAAGGTGCAGGATTGGGTTGCTGACGGTGAATATCTTCAATGCCTTTTAGTACTTCTTCAGATAAATTAACATCAAACGCATCAATATTTTCTTTGAGCTGATCTAAATTTGTTGCGCCAATAATTGTACTTGTCACAAAGAATTGCTGTTTGATAAAAGCAAGCGCCAATTGCGTCAAGGTTAAACCGTGCTTTTCAGCCAATTGTGCATATTGTTCTGTAGCCCATTCACTTTCAGGGTTTGAGTAGCGACTGAAACGTGAAAAAAGTGTTACACGCGCATTGGCAGGTCGTGCACCATTTCTAAATTTACCCGTTAAGTAACCAAAGGCCAATGGCGAATAAGCCAGTAAACCTATACCTTCATAATGCGCAATTTCTGACATCCCAATTTCATAGGTGCGATTCAACAAACTATAGGGATTTTGTACACTAACAAATTTTTCGAGACCTAATTTTTCTGCCAAGTGTAAAAATTTCAACGTTCCCCATGGCGTTTCATTTGATAAGCCAATGTAGCGAATACGTCCTTTTTTAATTTCATTACTCAGTGCAATCAAGGTTTCTTCAAGACTCGTTACGGTTTGATCACTCGTCGCTTCTGTATTGCCATAGCCCAATTTGCCAAAGAAATTGGTCGGACGCTGTGGCCAATGTAATTGATAAAGATCGATATAGTCTGTTTGGAGTCGGGTTAAAGACTGATCTAATGCAGACTCAATTTCTGAAGCAACGAATTTGGTTTTTCCATCACGTATATGACTACCACCTTGTGATGGTCCTGCGATTTTTGAAGCAAGGAATAATTTGTCACGCCCACCACGTTCTGCAATCCAGTTTCCAATAATACGCTCAGTTGAACCTTGGGTATCTGGTTTGGGCGGCACGGGATACATTTCCGCTGTGTCCCAAAAGTTTAATCCGCGTTCCAAAGCATAATCCAATTGTTGAAAAGCATCCGCTTGAGTATTTTGTTCGCCAAAGGTCATGGTGCCCAGACATATTTCAGGAAGTAAAATGCCAGTATTCGCTAATGGTTTAAATTGCATAAGCCTTCATTCCCTATAATTTTCTATTTAGATCAATGTTAAAAGCTGGTTAAGCCTACTTAAAATATCATTATTGTTTAAATCATAATTTCCTGAATGGTTGTCATTTTTTATGACAAGCTCAACATTTGTTAAATTTTAGACAAAAAAAAGCAAATCCCTGGATTTGCTTTTTTTCAACTTAGAAGAATTTATTCTTCGTCTTCAAAGTCATCTGTTGCCAACTGACTTTTTTCTTCTAGCGATGCATCAAAAATAAGAATCGCCTTACCATCAGTTTCGATCATGCCTTGCTCTTCAAGTGTCTTAAGAACACGGCCCACCATTTCACGGGAACAACCCACGATACGGCCAATCTCTTGACGAGTAATACGAATCTGGCGACCATTTGGCAAAATCATTGCTTCTGGCTGAGATGATAAGTCAATTAAGCAACGTGCAATACGACCAGATACATCTATAAATGCAAGATCTGTCACTTTGCGAGTCGTGTTTTTAAGACGACGTACAAGTTGAGCAAATACTGCATAACTCAAGTCTGGATATTGTTTACTTAATTCATGAAAATTTTCATAGGTAATTTCAGCAATTTCACATACATCACGCGTACGAACTTCCGCAGTACGTTGTGCATTTGCTTCAAATAGACCCATTTCCCCAAAAAAGTCACCCGCATTTAAATATGCCACAACAATTTCACGCTCATCATCTTCGCGTAAAATAATAGATACAGAGCCCTTAAGAATTAAATACAAAGATTTAGATTCTGAACCCGCATCAACGATAGTGGTACGTTTTGGGTAACGATTAATATATGCACGTTTTAATAATGCCTTCACCGACTCAGGTAACTGCCCCGGAGATAGTGCATCTGTGCTAAGTTGTGAAAAGTTTGAAGTCATGCTAACAGTTCCGAAAATGGATAAATTTTAGATCGCACAAGACCTAAATTGAACTTGTCACACGTTAGAGTTGAAATTCCTTATCAACTCAATTTATGGTAGTGTACAGGTACTGCGTAAATTTATAGCTTTTTTTAGGGACTTGCAATGCAAACGAGTGTTCATTGGCTAGAGAATGTTGCTTTTGAAGCAAAAACTCAAAGTGGTCACACTATCATCATGGATGGATCGCCTGAATATGGTGGTGAAAACCGCGGTGCACGCCCAATGGAATTGATTTTAACTGGCTTAGGCGGTTGTGCTTCATTTGATATCGTGACGATTTTAAAGAAAGCACGTCAAGACATCACTGATGTTCGCTGTGAGTTAAAAGCAGAACGTGCTGATACTATTCCTGCAGTTTTTACTAAGATTCATTTACATTTTGTTGTTACTGGTAACGCCGTTAAAGAGAAGCAAGTTGCTAAGGCAGTTGAACTGTCAGCAGAAAAATATTGTTCTGCAAGTAAAATGCTAATGGACGGTGGTGTAGAAATTACCCATGACTTCGAAATTTTAGAAGCTGAAGCTGCATAATATTTTTGCTTAATTATTTAATAATCAGCCGCATTCAATGCGGCTTTTTTTTGACCAATCCGCTATAGAACACATTGTATGGCACTACTAAATAGTTATAAATAGAGATCTATAAATCTAAAAATTTGGCTTAATAACTTATAACGCTCAATATCAAAATTCCTATACTTGCACTTTGATGCATTTTCACCCTATTCCTGCTCATGATAATTTTACGACTCATACCGGCTTTGTTGCACAAACCTATCTGTAAAGGCTTTTTCAGCGATATAATTTTCAAATGAAGAAGCCTGCACACAAAATCTACCGCACAACCAATTGGCCCGCATATAACCGAGCACTTATGAGTCGC
>NZ_VPDH01000115.1:0-6675 GCF_013417785.1 Acinetobacter sp. YH12227
CGCAAGAGATGCGATGGATGTCTGGTGATTTGTAGTCATAAATTTTAGTCCCCACTTGTTTTTAAGTGGGGACTAAATTAAGGCTTATAGGATGAATTCATAAGGTGTGTTCAGCGGACGCTTACACGAAAAACCGATTTATTAAAAAAGAATTCAATAAAAAAACCACACCGAATGATGTGGTTTTTTCAATATTCAAATAAAGTATTTGAATAGTTTTAGAACTTCACATGATCGACATCAATTTCCACATGTTTTGTAGGTTTATGATCAATGTCTATTTCACCAATTAATGTGACGGGTGTTTTTGCTGAAATAGGCTTGCCTTGCCAAAGCTCATTATCAATTTCGACCGTAACACTGCCGGTTTTATCTTGGAATTGATATTTCTCATCACCCAAAGATTTCACTACATAGCCATGAAGTTGTACTTTTGTGTCATCTTTTTGAGTGAGTGCTTGTTTAACACTAGTTGTTTTCAGCGGTGTCACAGCAGTGTGATTCACAGCCGTATTTGCCATTGCAACTGAAGTTAAAGTTGCCAAACTTAAACCTAATGCTACAGATTTCATCTTATTCATCGTCTTCTCTCTATGACTTGCACTGTTTCGATATAAGTATTAAAACAAAGCAAGATGAGCCGAATCTTAAGATAAATATATTGAGTATTGATGCTTAAAATTTAGCTCTACGTACTAAACAACGATCATTTAATTTAGAGGGACGACACGCAGGACTTCTTCTAATGTCGTCACACCTGCTAAGACTTTACGTGCACCTGCAATACGCAATGGCTCAATCTGTTCCTTACGCGCTTGCTGGCGCAGTTGATTTAGTGTGGCATTTGCACCAATCAGCTGTTTAGTTTCCAAACTCAGTGGCATAAATTCATAGATTCCGACACGCCCCTTATAACCTGTCTGACGGCATTCATCACAACCTACTGCTTCATAGACAAAATTAGGCATTTCTAAGTTATAGTCAAATGTAAGGTGCTTCCATTCTTGCTCATTAATAAAGGTTTCACGTTTACAGTGCGGACACAACTGACGTACTAATCGCTGTGCTAATACACCTAATATCGTTGCAGCCGTTAAGAAGGGTTGAATGCCTAAATCATGCAAACGCGTCAAACTTGATGGCGCATCATTGGTATGTAGCGTTGAAAGTACTAAATGTCCTGTGAGCGCGGCTTGAATCGCCATATTTGCCGTATCGTGGTCACGAATTTCTCCAACCATAATAATATCAGGGTCTTGTCGCATGAGGGCACGAACACCATCTGCAAAACCTAGGTCAATGCCTGTATTAACTTGCATTTGGTTAAAGCTAGGTTCTAACATCTCAATCGGGTCTTCAATGGTACAAACATTGACTTCTTCAGTCGCCAATTGCTTTAACGATGAATATAAGGTGGTGGTCTTACCCGAACCCGTAGGCCCTGTCACTAAAATAATGCCGTGACTATGACTGGTTAATGTATTCCAATCATCTAACAAGCGACCATCAAAGCCAAGTTGTTGAAAGCTTCTGACTAAAACCTCTGGATCAAAAATACGCATGACCAGCTTCTCGCCAAAAGCAGTTGGCAAAGTTGAAAGACGAAGTTCTGTTTCTTGTCCTTTAGGTGTTCGTGTTTTGAGTCGACCATCTTGCGGTTTTCGTTTTTCAGCAACGTTCATACGTCCTAAAATTTTGATTCGTGATACCACTGCAGTGAGTGTATTCGCGGGCATGTTATAAATAGTATGCAGCACCCCATCAATACGGAATCGGACTTTACCGGTGTCTTTACGTGGTTCTAAATGAATATCACTCGCACCTTGTTCAAAGGCAAATTGCAGCACCCAATCGACCAGTTTGACAATGTGCTGATCATTGGCATCTGGATTTTGTGTATCACCTAATTGCAGTAGGGCTTCGACCCCTTTATTTTCACGATCATAACTCGATGATTTTTGCGAATTACTCACTGCACGACTGACTTGATAATATTCCACCAGGTAGCGTTGTAGTTGATCTGGGCTTAAAAGGACACGTTGAATTTTACGTGGTAGAACACTTCGCTCTAAGTTAGCAACCCATTCACTTTTATAAGGTTGATCTGTGGCAATCAGGACATGTTCATTTTGCAGTTCTACAGCTAAAATTCGGTTGCGTACTGCAAACTCCTGTGACATTACACTGGTCAATGCTGCAACATCGGCTTTTAAAGGATCAATAATATAAAAAGGTAATCCAGCTTTTTCTGCCAACCACTGACACAGTCGGTTCAAGGTTAATGTGGTTTGAGGATGACTTTGATCGACTAAATTAAAATTGGCAATCCATTGTAAAGGATGCCATTTCAGTTGTTCGCGCTGACGATGTGTAGTCTGTATCCGTAATTTATCACGCTCACTCACTCGCCCATCTTTTTGTAATTGGTCTAAACACCAAGAAGTGTCAATTTCAAAATTAAAAGTCATTGTTCTATGTTCCCCAAACATAAAACTAATATAGCAAGTTTTTGACATCGCATTAGATAAATTGGGCAAAGAAGGTCTGTAAATGCCTAAATAACACAAAACGGCAACACATTAAAAGCATGAATTTATTGCTCAATAAATATTGCTTAGCAACTAATGCTCGCATCAGTCGTACAAGATGCAGTTAGATTTAATAATGATTCAGATTTATTAGAATAGATAAACCTATTAACATTTTTTCAAATAAAAACTTTATTGATTACATAATTTTTACAATATGATCACCCTGATTAAATATTTGTATATCAAGAAATGAGGGAAGTACAATGCAACTTAAAAGTCTGAGCCTTTCAATTTTTACAGCAATTACATTAATTGGCTGTGGCGGCGGAGGCGGAAGTTCAAGTGACTCTTCAGTTAATAATAACCCCAATACACCAGAAGAAAATAACGACTTTCAGTAATGGGAATTTTTCGAAATAAACGGTGGTTATAATGATGATGCTTTATCTTTAGATTATTCAACCGGTACCATTAATCAAGGAAAAATCTACGACCAAAATGATTTTGAAAATGGTAATGATCTCACCATTACTCAAAATGGCATCTATCAAGACTTTGGGCCCAAAGATTCTAAATATGGCTATTTGGTTGGTACTGGCTCATTTAAGGGCTTAGTGCTTACTCATCAGCACTACTCACCTATTGGTTCCACAGATTTAGTCTTTACATCGACATACAAAAAGATTGATTTAAGTGGTAAAAATGTCTTAGCTACACTTGAACCTGAGCATCAATGGGATCTTACCAATAAATCTACAGTAAACTTTGGCACTGTCCGTAATGCCTATTACAACCGCGTTAAAGACCTGACATTCCCGGCTGGCGCTTACTGTATGCAGCAGTTGACCTACTCTAACAACCAAGAAAATCTGCTTGCTTTTAGCAATGGCAATGAGAAAAAATATTTTGATGATTATGCTGCGCAATATAGTCAAAATACTCAAGGCAGAATCTTTAAGAAAACCTATAAAGATACTGTAGCGTACCTGTATTCTTATGAAGGAAATGATGCGGATGCAACTCATGGTTATGCTGAATATAAAGGACAATATTATGAAGTAGAACGTCATGCTAAAGGTTTGCAATACAGCCTTGCAGATGAGATCCAAAATGAAAAGGATAACATTCAATCAAGTTTAACTGATGCAGAGCGCAAACTTGCCATTCAACGCATTGAAAGCCAAAACAATTTATGTACTTGGTATAACAAGACAGCAAGTACTTTTATTCAAAATAATATGAAACCTTAATCAGTATTGAAGTTATGAAAAAAGGAGCATTAATGCTCCTTTTTTTCATCCGCAATCGTGCTTACGATGACACTAAAATCACTAACACTGAATTTCACGTTACAACCACCAAACAACATACCATAAATACGTTCATCATCATGCTGATAGGCAGGACGAGGATCTAAAGCTAATACTTGCTCCAACTCCCCTACCAATTGTGGTATAAAACTGCCCAGCTTGATTAATTGCTGTTTTTGTTGTTCGGCTTGTTCTGACCAGATTACTGTTTTTCTCACGGGTTCTTGCTGTGCATAGCTACTGTTCGCGCCTACAATTGCATCTGAGTATTGAATATAAGGCTTAATATCTAAAATTGGTGTACCGTCCAATAAATCACTACCTGTGACATAAAGGTGAACGGCTTTACCCACTTTTTTGACTTCTTTAAATTGCACAACAGACAGCCCCATAGGTGATGGACGATACATACTCCGTGTCGCAAATACCCCGATTTTTTTATTGCCTCCTAAGCGTGGTGGACGAACTTGAGGTCGGAACTTATTTGATTCGACATTCTTATTGTCATGAAATTGCCAGATCAGCCAAAGATGACTGAAATCATCAATTCCCTCGAAAGCCAATAAATCGTTATAAGGTTCCACCATTTCAATATAAGATTCGACTTGCACCAAATTCGGCTGACGTGGAATACCAAATTTTTCTCGGTAGGGAGATTTCATATACCCGATAATTGGCATTTTAAGCTCAGTCATAATCACTTTTTCTGATAAGTTCAATTAAATATATTCAGTTTATCGAGAATGATTTTAGATTAGAATAGTAAGCTGTTCTAATTTGATAATTTTATTGAGACCTTTAATGGCTGCTTTTAACGTCGAAAAGATTACTCACGTCCACCATTGGAATGACACTTTATTCTCTTTTAAAACCACTCGCGATACAGCGTTACGTTTTAAAAACGGTCAATTTGTGATGATCGGCCTAGAAGTAAATGGTAAGCCTTTAATGCGCGCTTATTCTATTGCAAGCGCAAACTATGAAGAAGAATTAGAGTTTTTCTCTATTAAAGTTCCAGATGGTCCTTTAACGTCTATTTTACAAAAAGTAAAAGTTGGCGATGAAATTTTAGTGTCTAAAAAACCTACAGGTACTTTGGTTCTAGATGACTTAAACCCTGGTAAAAACTTATACCTACTTTCTTCAGGTACAGGTCTTGCACCGTTCCTTTCTGTAATTCGTGACCCTGAAACTTACGAACGTTTTGAAAAAATCATCGTTGTACATGGTACACGTTTCATTTCGGAATTGGCTTATCAAGATTTAATCTTAGATGAAATTCCTAACCACGAATTCTTTGGTGAATTAGGCGCGAAAGAAAAATTGGTTTACTACCCTACGGTAACTCGTGAAGAATTCCATACTCAAGGCCGTGTAACTACTGCCATTGAAACTGGTCAACTTTTCGAAAAAATTGGTCTTCCACGTTTCAACCCTGAAACTGACCGCGCAATGCTTTGCGGTTCACCTGCATTCCTAGACGACGTTGCTGCACTACTTGACCAGCACGGCCTGAAAGAATCTCCTAAGATGGGCGTTCTAGGCGACTACGTGATCGAGCGTGCATTCGTTGAAAAATAATTAGTTTGAATCAGATAAAACGAGGCTTTTGCCTCGTTTTTTATTACTGCTAATTCATCCCACTTGGTATTTTAAATTTGGCATATAGAATCGCTTTCTAAGGGTTTCTCTTCAGGTTCTTTTTGTATCTGTTCATATATAGATCCAAGTTTTTTATCAGTTCTACGTCCTTTCCAACTACGATTAGGCTCATATACAGTTCGCTGTCTAAAATAACTAAACGGCTCTACATTTGCCACAAACCCATATTTAGAGTCATGTATATAATTTGAATAAAAATCTACAGCTTCTTGAGAGACGTCTTTTTCCCAACTTTCCAATTCCCACTCATCAATATGCACAAGCATTTCATACAGTTTAAAAGCAGGATAAAATATTCTAAAAAGGTGTTTTACACCCGTAATATTTGACTGATTAAATGTAGTATAGTTCTTTGTCCACTTAATACGTTCAACTTCAGTTGCCATATCAGCAGGTCCGGTTGGAAACTCGAAACCACCCTCCTCCCTAGAAATTTGGCTAACTGAACGCGAAGCATTTGCTTGCTCAATATCACCATTAATTAAATGTTTTTGTCTTCTTCGGTGTAACGTTCCATAAGAGCCATAATATAATTTCATGTAATTTTGGATATCATGTTCTGTAACACCAGTAGAAGCACCTACTTCTTTTTTAACTGAATTAAATAATTGTTGTGTTTCTTCATTAATCTTGAATTCTTTTTCAAATAGTTCTTTATGTTCGCTTTCTAATTTTAAATAGTCAAAAATTTTTACATTCGCTGATACTGCAGCTTCCATCATATGTTTTAAAGGTATTCTTGCAAAATTATTATCTACACTTTGTGAATTTGGCTGATAACCGCCTCCAACATCTGAGTGCATACCAGGATAAACTATTTCTTTCCACGTATTTGGATTGGCTAATTTCCCATCTTTACGTATTAAATCAACAGGAAAAGAAAATCTTAATTCATTACCTGCAACCAAATGCAAGCAATTTTTAACCCTAGGATCAACTACCATATCCCGTCCCCTAAAGCTCAACTTATTCGGCATATTCGTAGCTGGTAAACCAAATGAAGCTACAGTATCAAACAATCCAAGAAATTGAATATCCAAAGGTAGGCAGAGTAAAACTTGAAGTGCGACATAAACCACCTAATTAATTTAAAGGGTTTATGGAGTATATAAAATTGTCATACCATCATCTTAACTTTGAAGATCGTACTGCATTAATGCTTGAGTCAAGAA
>NZ_VPDH01000116.1:0-6641 GCF_013417785.1 Acinetobacter sp. YH12227
CGACTCATAAGTGCTCGGTTATATGCGGGCCAATTGGTTGTGCGGTAGATTTTGTGTGCAGGCTTCTTCATTTGAAAATTATATCGCTGAAAAAGCCTTTACAGATAGGTTTGTGCAACAAAGCCGTATCTCTTTAAAAACGTTTAAAATTAAGGCAATAAAACCGATCAAAATGTTATTGAAAAAATGACTTAATTAAGCGTCTTAAATCAGCTTTTATATAACCCAATATTCAATATTTACTTATTTTAAATAAATTATATTTATATAAAATTTAAAAATTATTCATGAAAGTTTTGTATTGTCTCTACGGTGATGGCGGTATAGTAGATTTCAGTTAAAAGATTTTTGTCGTCAAATCAGCAAATTCAATTGATCGACCCTTCTGCCTATTACCAATATGAAAAGGCCATCTTTAAAAACAATGGCTTGGTGTATGATAGGGTTAAAATTTGACTGATTTAACATCATTGTCAGTATGATTTAGCCAGAATGACTCGCGTAGATTCATTTCAAGCTCAAACTTTGTTGGAAATATAAAATGCCTGACTATCGCTCAAAAACATCGACACACGGAAGAAATATGGCTGGCGCACGCGGTTTATGGCGTGCGACAGGGATGAAAGATGAAGACTTTGGTAAACCAATTATTGCCGTAGTGAACTCTTTCACCCAATTTGTACCGGGTCACGTTCATCTTAAAGACCTTGGTCAGCTTGTGGCGCGTCAAATTGAGCAAGCAGGCGGTGTTGCTAAAGAATTCAATACCATTGCGGTTGATGACGGTATTGCGATGGGTCATGATGGCATGTTGTATTCATTGCCTTCACGTGACTTGATTGCTGACTCAGTTGAATACATGGTGAGCGCGCACTGTGCGGATGCCATGGTATGTATCTCTAACTGTGACAAAATCACCCCAGGAATGCTAATGGCGGCTATGCGCTTGAACATTCCAGTGGTATTTGTATCTGGCGGTCCAATGGAAGCGGGTAAAGTTAAAATCCGCGGCAATGACAAAGCGATCGACTTGATTGATGCCATGATTGTAGCTGCTGATGATAACTACACTGACGAAGAAGTGGCTGAATACGAACGTTCTGCATGCCCAACTTGCGGCTCATGTTCAGGTATGTTCACCGCAAACTCAATGAATTGCTTAACAGAAGCATTGGGTCTGTCTTTACCGGGTAACGGTTCTACACTGGCAACACATGCCAACCGTAAAAAACTATTTGAAAAAGCGGGTCAATTAATCGTAGAAATTACTAAACGTCACTATGAACAAGATGATTACAGCGTATTGCCACGTGAAATGGTGACCAAAGCATCGTATGAAAATGCCATGACTTTGGACATTGCGATGGGTGGTTCAACCAATACTGTTCTTCACTTGTTGGCTGCTGCCAATGAAGCTGGCGTTGATTTCACCATGGACGACATTGACCGCTTATCTCGTAAAGTGCCAGTTCTGTGTAAAGTTGCACCTGCGAAAAACGATGTGCATATGGAAGATGTACACCGTGCGGGCGGCATTATGTCAATTCTAGGTGAATTGGATCGAGCTGGCTTACTCGATACATCTGTGGGCACCGTACATGAAAAAACACTGAAAGATTCTTTAGATAAGTGGGACATCATTCGTACTGAAAATGAAGATGTATACCAATTCTTCCGTTCAGCGCCAGGCGGTGTACCAACGCAAACTGCATTCTCACAAGATCGTTATTACCAACGACTAGATGGTGACCGTGAAAATGGCGTGATCCGTAATGCTGAACATGCGTTCTCGAAAGACGGTGGCTTAGCTGTGCTTTACGGCAACATTGCGCTCGATGGTTGTATCGTAAAAACTGCGGGTGTAGATGATTCAATCTTGAAATTCAACGGTACTGCACGTGTGTTTGAAAGCCAAGATTCAGCAGTAGAATCGATTTTGGGTAACGAAATCAAAGCAGGCGATGTGGTTGTAATTCGTTATGAAGGTCCACGCGGCGGTCCGGGCATGCAAGAAATGCTGTACCCAACCAGCTACCTAAAATCGAAAGGTTTAGGTAAAGAATGTGCGTTATTGACTGACGGTCGTTTCTCTGGCGGTTCATCAGGCCTTTCAATTGGTCACGTTTCACCTGAAGCAGCAGAAGGTGGTGCAATTGGTTTGGTGGAAGATGGTGATTTAATCGAAATCGATATTCCAAACCGTACCATCAACTTAGCTGTTGATGACGCTACGATGGCAGCTCGCCGTGCAGCGCAAGAAGCCAAAGGTTGGCACCCAGTAGAAGAGCGTCCACGTAAAATTTCGAAAGCTTTGAAAGCGTATGCGATGCATACCACGAGTGCAGCGAAAGGTGCAGTACGTGAAATCTAAATTTTAGATTTCCAAATAAAAAAGCACTCCAAATGGGGTGCTTTTTTAATTTACATCTACATAACTTGCATTGGATACGAGGAAATGTCATCCGCAACTGTCTGAGGCAAACGGTAATTTAAAAGTGAATGTTTCTGCGATCATTTTTTTAGTTGCAAACAGTTGCCGAGTTTTGCGGATGACAAATGGTTTTGGTTACTTTTGCCGGAACAAAAGTAACATACGAGCTCCGAAAATTAGCTTTTATAGAGGTAAGACTCCGCTGTAATCAGCTTTTAAATGAAATAATGGGGCAATAATTCTAAGTTATATATTTCTTAATCTGATTAAAAATAATGTTTCTTGAAGCAACTAAATAAAATTTAATAATTAGTTGATGTCATTAAAATTCTAAAAAAGACAGCCTCGAATAGTAGCTATAATTTATATGGCTTTGTGTAGGCAATCCCTTACTTTTGAAAGATCAAAAGTAACAAAAATCTTTTGTTCTCCTGATATGGCATCCCTGCCATACAGGAAAACAGCGACTTCCATGTCGCTTTGTCATGTGATTGAATGGTATTGCATGTGCTAAAAATCTCTTTTGTTGGGATGTAATTTCTTTTACATACCGAGCGCTTTCTATACAATCAATTTAAAAGAATCCGCCAAAGCTGAGGCACGAAATCAGCGATCACCAAGGAACAACAATGAGTAAAAATAATATCCGCGAACATTCTGCTCCTGTTTATGAAGGCATTGAAAATGCCCCTGCACGTTCTATGATGCGTGCAACAGGTTTTGATGATGATGATTTTACTCGCCCCTTTATTGGTATTGCATCGACTTGGGCCAATGTCACGCCATGCAATATGCACATTGACGGCTTAGCGCGCGAAGCAGAAAGAGGTGCCAACGCTGCTGGCGGTAAAGGCATTATTTTTAATACTATTACTATTTCGGACGGCATTTCCAACGGCACGGAAGGCATGAAATATTCATTGCTGTCGCGGGAAATTATTGCCGATTCCATTGAAACGGTTGTGGGCTGTCAAGCCTATGACGGCGTGATTGCCATTGGCGGCTGTGACAAGAACATGCCCGGTTGTATTATGGGCTTGGCGCGTTTAAATCGTCCGGGACTATTTATTTATGGCGGCACCATCAAACCCGGTGTAGGGCATACCGACATGATTTCAGTCTTTGAAGCTGTGGGGCAGTATGCAAAAGGTGAAATTAACGAGATTCAAGTTAAACAGATTGAAGAAGTTTCACTGCCGGGGCCTGGCTCGTGTGGTGGTATGTATACGGCCAATTCTATGGCTTCAGCCATTGAAGCCTTAGGCATGAGTTTGCCGGGTTCATCGGCGCAAGAAGCAGTTTCAGCAGATAAAATTGAAGATTGCCAACGCGCAGGCGAAGCAGTTATGAATTTGCTGCGTTTAGATATTAAACCACGTGACATTATGACCAAGGCTGCTTTTGAAAACTCGATTAAAGTGCTGATAGCTTTAGGGGGTTCAACCAATGGCGTACTGCATCTGATTGCCATGGCGCATACAGCAGGAGTTGAACTGTCTTTGGATGATTTTGTACGGATTGGTAAAGACATTCCCGTGGTCGCAGATGTGCGTCCATCCGGT
Organism: Acinetobacter sp. YH12227; assembly: GCF_013417785.1. Classification (NCBI taxonomy): domain Bacteria; kingdom Pseudomonadati; phylum Pseudomonadota; class Gammaproteobacteria; order Moraxellales; family Moraxellaceae; genus Acinetobacter; species Acinetobacter sp. YH12227. The sequence goes on from NZ_VPDH01000116.1 coordinate 3,994, forward strand.
AAATATTTAATGTCGGAACTCATCGCGATTGGCGGGATTCAGCCATTGATGAAACGTATGCTGGATGCCGGTATGCTCGATGGTTCTTGTTTGACGGTAACCGGTAAAACTTTGGCGGAAAACTTAGCAGATGTGCAGGATTATCCTGAAGGTCAGCAGATTATCTTGCCGTTTGATGCACCGATTAAAAAAGATTCGCATCTGGTGGTGCTCAAAGGCAACTTGTCACCGACTGGCGCTGTGGCAAAAATTACTGGTAAAGAAGGGCTGCATTTTGCAGGGCCTGCGCGTGTCTTTGAAGGTGAGCAAGGCGCAATGCGCGGTATTCTAGATGGCGAAGTCCAACCAGGTGAAGTAGTAGTAATTCGAGGAGTGGGGCCAAAAGGCGGCCCGGGTATGCCGGAAATGCTAAAGCCGACCTCTGCTATTATTGGCAAGGGTTTAGGGGCCTCGGTTGCCCTAATTACCGATGGCCGCTTCTCTGGCGGCAGTCATGGATTTGTTATTGGGCATGTGACACCGGAAGCTTATGAAGGCGGCCCGATTGGTTTAGTGCAAAATGGTGACCAAATTTCAATTAATGCCGAAACCCGCGAAATGACGTGGCAGGTGTCTGAAGAAGAAATTTCCAAACGCCGTGCAGCTTGGGTCAAACCGAAACCAAACTATACTTATGGTGCTTTAGCTAAATTTGCAAAACTCACGACGGGCGCAGAAAAAGGTGCGGTCACTGATCTAAATCTGGACGTCTAATCCATTGTTAAACGTTGAACATTTTGCCTTGAGTTGATATAAGTTTTGCACAAGACTTATATCTGCGGCAAAACATCTTCATAATAAGATGTAAACACCCTAAATGTGCTGACAGGGCTTAGCACGACCACATTGTTGAGGCAAAAAACGCATGTCACTGTTACGCCGTTGGTTCGATCCAATCCGATCGAGTTGGTTCTATCAGAAACCGACCCGACAAGCGGTGTTACCCACGGACCAAGGCTTAAGTGTTTATCTTCGACTGGATGATGTCTATAGCTATTTGGCGGCGCAGCAGTTACCACAGCTCGAAGAAATTCTCAGTGATGAGATTAAACCGCTGAAAGTGATTATTTCCAGCCAAGCAGCAGAGCCCCCCAACCAAATGTCAGCGGTTGAATGGCAGCAGTATTGCCTGAATGATGCCAAGATCTTATCGCGTCAGCATCGATTTAGTTTTCATGACACCCCAGAACAGCCACCACAAGAAGCACTAAAACAGGCTGAAACCATTCTAAAAAACACGCCACTGCGCGGCCAAGATTTTCTCTATTTACTTGAAGATGTGTTTCATATGTTGTGGCAAAAGCAGTACGGCAAACTGCGTACACTATACGCCATGGCGAGCCGTCATCATCAAGCCCAAAATTTCCCTGAACGTATTTTTAATGATGAGCCAATTTTGTCGGGTTACTTCGAATTTGGTGAACGTAAATATCATTCAGTAGATGATTTACTGCGTTTAACGCGCCGGTTAAAACAACAAAAACTGCTGACCGATAACCCAATTTTTATGATTAATCATATTGAATGGCGTGAGCATTTAATTAGTGATGCCGAAGAGTTGAATGAAATTCAGGGGCTAGATCCTGAGTTAGACCTGTATATTGCCATGGAAGATCCGATTTCATGGCTACTGCTTGCGTATATTCGTGAAGAACTGGCAGCCTATTACAATATTCATTTAAATGTGTATCCATTGTCATATCATGGTCGTGATTTGTTTGACTGGAGCCTTGCAACGCGTTTATCTAAAAGGACTGAAGTTAAATTCACACCATTTTGCCGTCCGACAGAGGCAGCGACGTTGCAAATGACCCAGCTATATTACAGTGCGCCGGAAGAGCAGCGTGTCGATGTGATGCATCGTATTTTGGAAGCCGTATGGACCAAAGGGCGTGATTTATCCTTCAAAGCACATTTTCAGGCTTTACAGTATGAGTTAGAGATTTCTGAACTGAGCACTGAGGATATTGCTGAAAAATTAAAAGAAAATGATATGCACTGTGAGATGAAGTCACAGCCCGATTTTCCTGTTTTAGAATTACGTATTGCAGGTCAAAGCTATGTATTTAATAGCTTATACCGCGTTTGGATGATTGAAAGTATTTTCAGTAATGTGTTAGAAGAGAAGTATAAAAGTGAAAACACCGCTGAAAGTGAAGCCAGAGAAGATGAAGAAAGAAAAAGTTGAGTCATTAGAGCAAGCCCGCGCACAGATTGATGTGATTGATCAGGGAATTATTGAGCTCATTGCTGCACGTCAGTTTTATGTTGATCAAGCGGTGCGTTTTAAGCGTTCAGTACAGGATGTTCAATCACCAGAACGTGTCGAAGCGGTGATTAGTAAAATTCGTCTACAAGCCACAGAGCACGGTGTAAATGCAGATATTGTGGAACGTTTATACCGCGATATGATTCAGCATTTTATTCAACGTGAGTTGAAAGAGATTCGACCGTAATTTTTAGTTTTTGAGATTAGATCAAATTTATCAAATGGAGCGTAAAACTCTGTCCTTCAGGTCAGAGATATAAGCGACACGACATGAAGTGTCGTTTGATTTAACTAAGGACTATTTTCCTTGAGTTTTGATTGTTAATATAAGTACATGAAA
>NZ_VPDH01000117.1:0-6405 GCF_013417785.1 Acinetobacter sp. YH12227
ATCTGGAGCTATCCAATTTAATCCGCAAAGTTTAATCAGACTTTGCACAAAGCCAGTGACCATACGTAAAGACAGACGGAATAAGGATTTAATCATTAAGCAGCATTGGATGGCTGCGTCGGAGTAGATTTGATTTCGCCCTTGTTTGCCTTTTGATGGAGCATATCATTGCGTAGCAGGATCAAACCAAATGGCAATATTTCCTCGACTCATGAGTGCTCGGTTATATGCGGGCCAATTGGTTGTGCGGTAGATTTTGTGTGTAGGCTTCTTCATTTGAAAATTATATCGCTGAAAAACCCTTTACAGATAGGTTTGTGCAACAAAGCCATTCAGAATTGAAATAGAAAAATTTAAAAATAAATAACTTGGAAATAGATTTTATGATAAAATTCAATCAGCTATATTAATTTCTACACTTATGTCTGCACTACAAAAAATTAATGAAGATATGATAGTGAATCTTCCTAAGGGTGATTTACACGTTCATTTAAATGGAGCTATTCCAACAAATTTAGTTAAGGAATTATTAGCAAAAAATACAAATGGAATTCCCTCAAATTTTGATATTAATAAAGATTTAAATATTCTCGAACCACAAAAAAATCTGCAAGATTATTTAAAACCATGGAAAGTCTTAAATTTAATACCTAGATCGCAGAGTGATTTAAATAAAATAGTATTACAAACATTTTTTAGTTTAAAACGGCTTTGTTGTATAAACATTCTTCAAGATACTGATTTTTAAGGATTTGTTTAAATTTTAATCCAAAAATAAATTAAACAAAATCATAGTCTTAGATATTTATGCAACAAAGCCCCATTAGAGCTAAACTCCATTTACTAATGTCATATTTAAATCTAATGGTATGAAAGTACTATCAAATATACTGTTTAAATTACAGCGATTTCATTCTTGCTTCCATTATTTCGAATTTGAAGTCTTGGAACCATTGAATTATTTAAGTAATCATAAATAACCATTTCAGGATGATGCAGATCAAATGCTTGTCCAAACCATATACAAGCAGCATTGGATGCACATGGTAAGACATGAATTTTGGTAATTCCTTTATCTGTTAGACTATGAAATAACGCATGAATATCTTGCATGAAACTTAGTCCTCGTTCAGGATTTCTTATTGCTCCATTCCCCATATATTCTGGTTTAGCAGTAATATTAATTACCGGATGTCCTAATTCAACAGCCTTATTTTTAGAGGTTTCTGGATCAGCAGTGAGATTCAATCTAATAGTAATTTCAGTACAATCTTCTATTTCACTGAAATTATTAATTTCATACGCTTTGGTTGTACATATAAGATCAGGCCACATCCAACAACTTCCATCCCTATACATAAGCATAGGTATAAATTTCCCTTTATTTCCTAATTTACTTCCTAATGCTATTAGGCATGGCATAGGGCCGAAGCCAAAAATAGCTACTCTCTTATCATCAAATTTAGTTTCCCTAAGTAATTGTTCTGTTTGAACTTCAAATTCTTCTAAAAAATACTTTTTATAGAACTCATCAGCTGAAGCTCTTAAATGAGCTGGTAATGGTTCATGAATTAGTGTCTTATCTTTATGCAAAATAGATTTTAATGGGAGAAGGCAGCTTGCAATATCACGTCGTGAAGGAGACTGAGGAATATTGCGATTCACGGGCCAGAAAAATAAATACACTGGCATAGGAGTAAAGCTTAAAGAATCTAATAAATCTTCGCATTGTGCTGTGAAATTACTTCTCATTTGCGAGAGTCTTGAAGCTGTATATTCTGCGCCAGCAACTTTATCAATTAACCTATGATGTTTTTCACATAATAATAAAATATTCGTTGGATCATCTGATAGTTGATATGAGAAGAAGGGGATACCGCGAGTAGAATTTTCTGATGCTGCAACATTATGAGCTAAAACGCCATATGTACCTTCAAATCCAGTTATTTCATCTATGTTTAATTTTGCACCACATCCTTTAAACATACATCGGCCATGACTTGAGAGATAAATCTGGTTTTTATCTTTTTCAGATAAATCGTTACCCCTACCTGTAAGATGCTCAAAATCAAAAATTCTTTTTATGAAATATTCTAATTGGTTTACAGGGTTTGGTTTTTGTTTAGGAATCTTTCTAGGAACAAAATCTACATCTTTAACTTCGCTCTCTTGAGAGGAGGTTAAATTCCATGTTTCTTTTAACTTTTCAAAATCATGTAGAGTGTGGGCATCAATTATGTGACCTTGAAGAAAGCGTGCATAAATGGAAATTTTTTTGGCAAGCAATCTTCGGACAAAAGTTAAAGTATCATCATAATTGAGAATTATACGGAAAAAACTTTCAGGGCTTTTATTTTTCAATAAGACAAAAATTATATTTTTACGTTCTTCATCAACTAATACACCTAATGAATCTATACAAATATGCTTTAAAATTTCTTCTATATATTTATTTGCATTTGATAAATCATCTATTGCTGATAAAGAAGTCTGTAAACTTAGGGATGGGTCTAGTTGCATTTTCAATTTAACTCAATATAACCTAACAGTTTGATTTTAAAATTTTTTCTACCAATCCAGATTCCAGTTTTTACTCTTCCGATTATTAAATATAAAACTGGGTCATTAAGATTGGTAATGCCATTTAGAACAGTATCTATATCCCTTAAATCGGTTGGAGAGGGTGTTGGTACATCTTCAGGATGTGTATGCCATAGGCCTTGAAAATTATAGAATTTTTTAGATTCGTTCCAAGCTTGTATTAAAGCATATTGGTGGGACTTTGACCTAAAGAAAGACATACGTGTTTGACAGTCTCCTTCCATAGGAGAGGTAAAGCTTTCAATGATTTTAGCTTTAGTTTCTATGTCTGTTCTTCCAATTAGAATGCCACCCGATTCTGGAGAATCTGATTCTAATTGTATAAATTGCTTTAAACTCTTTAAAACATTTGCTTGAATAATAAAGACTTGGCCTGTAGGTGTGTCACATTTAATCCTCCCTTGAGTTATGTATTGCAACATGGGCATACTTCTTTATAAATTTCTTTTAAATTCAATATATTAATTCCATTTGAATTATTTACTGAATTATAAAAAGGGGTAGTAATTATTCCATTTTTATTTGCATTCTGATTGTCGCCAGAAATAGAAACAAATCCTAATTGTTGATTCAGGACATATTCAGAAATATAGCTTGCTAGCTTCATGCAATTTAAAGAAGAGAAGGGGGTAAATGCACCAGCACACCCTGTAATATTTTTAGCAATTAGCTGTCCAGATTGTACATATTTATACATAGGGGTAAGACTTTTATTTGATTTTTCATCAAAATATAAGCAGTTTAAACATCCTACATGTTTATTATTGAAAGAAATAAAATGTCCACCTAAATCATAAGGTTCTAACCAGCCTATTATTACTTGAATGTTTGCACTTATTTCATAAATAGTTTTTACGAGAGAAATCTCAGTAGGAGTATGGCCAATTGCTATGATGATAGTATCAATATCTTCAGTAATTTTTGATTTTATCCAGCTTTCACCATGGCTTACGAATGGAAAAATAGTTAATCCGGGCCTTTCTATTAAAAACTTATTAGCTAAAGAAGTAGATTTATAGGTATTAACATACTGCAAACCTAAAGAATGACGATAAATATTATCTGTTTTTAAAAGCTCTGGATCTATGAAAGAAAATTTATTTACGCCTGTTTGAGCTAATATCTCTGCAATCTTTGAGCCTAAAGCCCCACATCCGATAATCGCTATATGTCTTGTTTTTTTCTCTTGCCCCGTTCTATTTAATAAATAATCTATCCACGCTCTTTGTGTTAAAGAGACTTTAAAGCCTTTGAAGGATACTTTTTCTTTGAAAGAATACCAAATGGCATAATAAAAAATCACATAAGCAAATCCATGTTCATTTGGAATTCCCACTAGGGCATAATGATTGCCTTGTTTTAACAAAGATCGTTTGTTCTCATTAGAGAGGGTATTAACAATTTTTAGAAAATAGTCCTCATTAAAATAATCTCCTATATCTGGTATGGGGAAAACAGAAGCATCTTCTAATAATATCTTATGAATTTTTACTTTTGTGAGCTGGTTGTGGTTTATGTAAGAACTATCGCCATCATCAATATGCTCTAATATTTGATGATTCCCTTTTGATGATTTTCTTAACCAACCATATAAATTAAATGTAGAAGTAGGGTCGCAATGTAATATTACATCCTCATTTATATTTTGAGTGCTGCCTAAATATCCTTCTAGTTCGTTATACAAGCTTACTCGGTTGTTTAATTGAAAATTAATAAAAGATTGCTTGAGTATATCTATAGCCCTTTCAAAGAATTCAGTAATAAGTTCTTTATGTCTATAGCCTTCAAAGTTTTCACCTTGATGATCCGTAGTACAAATTTCCCCACTTTGACTCACATGATCTAAGGCAGACATTGGTCGTGTCAATATTCTAAAAATGGGAGGTATCGTCCAATTAGCTCTATTTTGAAAAATTAGACCAAGGCAAACCTGTTGTGTATTAATGAGAAAATCAAATTTTAGATTAACCCAATCCTTAGTAATAGAAGTGACATGGATATTTTGAGCTCCATGTTCACTTAATAGCTTTTCAATATTGTCTAACTTTGGGTTATCAAAAAACATTGAGTTTTCCTAAGCAGATTTTCCTTCTTGAGTGTAATAAGTTTGTACTACTGGTTCGGACACTTCTTGTATTTCAGGGATAGGGAATTGTCTTCCAAAAGTTTTATTTAAAATTTTGCAAGCTTCTACTGTATCAGTTTCCTCATTTACAGCTTCTAAAGATGATTTTAAATCTTCAAGTTTTGATTTTAAGTGCTCCATTTGTTTTCGGGTCAATTTTTCGAGTAAGTCTACACCTTGATGTGCAGGTAAATTAATTACGAGTCTGAAGTAATACTCGTTATTTTCTGGATCAATGCTAAAGGTAGTGAATTGATCTAATACATTATTTACTATAGAAAGTAATACCTTATTATCATTCTCATAATCTTCAGCTGTTATATGCTCATATACAGCTGTAGTGATAGCAATACTCTTAAAAAAATCTAGACCTTTCTCATTTCGCCATTGTTTCAAGTAGCGAGTACATCGTCTAAACTGATGACGTAAATCTGAATCATCTTCAAATTTTCCCAAAATTGTATCGGTAAGTTCAGTAGGATTTGAAATATCCCAAGTCTTAAGGTCTTCAGAGGAGAATTCCTTACCTCGAGCTAGATACATATTGCCTTTGTCGTCTTCAGCGTAGATGGGCAGATCTACATGATAATCGGGACTACCATTTTTGAGATAAGTGACAGTTACGCAAGGTCGTTTGATCGTTACAGTTCTATTTGAATGAGTTAAAGCATCTCTAACAATTTTTTTAATTTCTACTGAGCCATATTCCTCTTTGTCACAATCTAATAAAACTCCTACATCAATATCATAATCTCCATTCTTAGGCTTAATCCCTGTGCCCAAGGCATAACTACCTTGATTAAAGTATTCAACAAATTGAGGACCATTTGGATCCTTTTTGAGTTCATCTTTTAAGGTGCTAATCAAAAGGTCACGTTTTTCACGTAATGTACTTTCTTCGTCATAACGACCTAATCGAATATTTGTGTGGAACTTAGCATAGTGTTTTTGTGGATTCGCCATATTGTTGTATTCCTGTAGTGCTTTTGTTGTTATGGGGATCTCCTATATTAAATACAAGTTAAGACATTAAAAAAAATAGAATTTTTAAAGGGAAAATTTAATCAAAAAATATTTAAACAAACGATGAGATGTATCAATCTCCAATTTTTAGCATTCCTTCCCAACTAAAATAGTTTTGAGTCAAATTCTTTCTGGACATCGCCCATACACGACCATGCATCTTGCAAGGTCCAATTACGGCATCGCCACCACAGAGTAAAAAGAATGTTCAAAATAAACAGTCTAAAAATTCTGAATAGCCTTTTAGAACAGAGAGTTAAGGCACACAATTTAAAATAGTCAGTGAGCCTATCAAAATCCTCATGTATGAAACCTAAGAAGTTCCACATTTTTCTGGGTATACAAGCCTAAATTTTATGGAAAGAATTCATATGCTGCTCCTTTAGCTAAAAGAGTATTCAGCTTACGATTCGTGGTTATTTTCAACAGTGCCTTCTGGTAAGGGTCGGCACCTGCACATCAAAAAAATCTCCCCCCAGAGTACGGCTGTTTCTATCGGGGGTAGAATATTCATTCTGTTACTTTAGACTATAGCCTAACGGAACAAAATAAAGTCTTAAAAAGCAACTCAAAAACCGTATTTATAGACTTAATATTTAATTTCGGTACAATATGTATTTAATTATCTAAACTCTAACGGTACAGAATGCCTAATC
>NZ_VPDH01000118.1:0-6357 GCF_013417785.1 Acinetobacter sp. YH12227
CGACTCATAAGTGCTCGGTTATATGCGGGCCAATTGGTTGTGCGGTAGATTTTGTGTGCAGGCTTCTTCATTTGAAAATTATATCGCTGAAAAAGCCTTTACAGATAGGTTTGTGCAACAAAGCCATTTTGCTCTGTAAATTTTGGCTATCCAATCATGTGTTATCAATATTCGATGCGCATATACTAAAATATCATCATAATCAATTCCCCCACTACGAATCATTGAATCCTGATAATCTAGATATATTTTCCATACATTTTTATTTTGATAGAGTTCAAAGACCTCAAACTCCGTAAGAAGCTCTCTTTTAATATGAGCAAAGATCTCTAAATATCTCTGTAGTGCCTTTTCCCTATTTCTCAGCTCTTTCGTATCTGTAACATTTAAATATTCATCAACATCAATGCCATCTTCACGTAAAGACTGCATGAAAATTTCCATTTTATCCTGATCTCTTTCGTAAATATGAAGATCCGTTGGTAATCCAACAGTATGACCATATTTCTCAAGAATTCTTTGTGCAACTGAATGAATAGTAGTAATCCAAGCTCTCTCTTGAATATTTTCTTCTTGAGAAAGTCTCATCAACATTTCATCAGCAGCTTTATTTGTAAATGTGAAAGCAATAACTCCATCCTTCTTAGTCAATGCCAATATATACTTAATACGCTCTGTGAGAACCCTAGTTTTTCCTGCTCCCGCAGAGGCAAGGACTTGAATAGCTATATCAACTGGTGCTTTCACAATCTGAAGCTGTACCTTTGAGAGATTCATATCAAGTTCCAGTAATTATTTGTTGAAAAAGATCTTTTACTTTTTGTGGTAAGTTATCAACAGGTAAAGATAATAAACTTTCAGCAATAGCTTTTGCATACTGAGGTTTACTTGAATCCAAAATATCAAGGATCGCTCGTTTTTTTCCAGCGTCACCATCGTAGTCTCTAATTTGAGATTCAAATATAAATTGGTTGCATGTTGTGCATGGAGGTTTACTAGATTTAACCTGTCTTAATGGAGTGCCATTCTTAAGCTCTATCCAATGTTGTAAATACTCTTCACCATTAACTTCTCTAATAGTATTTTCTATTAACTCTGTATAATTCTGATCTAGTAAGTATCCTTCAAAGGGCACTGTTGCAAATAGAGATTTGAGTCGATGAAGTTCCTTTTTAAAAGTGCTTAGAGACCGAAAACCCTGTTGATTAGACACACTTCACCTTGAGGCTGACCATAATAAAATGACGATGCTTGTCCTTTACGTAGTGCACGCATGACTTCAATACCTTTAATTGTGGCATAAGCCGTCTTCATAGATTTGAATCCTAATGTGGCCCTGATGATCCGCTTTAACTTACCATGATCACATTCAATGACATTATTTTTATACTTAATCTGCCTGTGCTCAATATCTACTGGACATTTTCCTTCTCGCTTTAACCGTGATAAAGCATGGCCATAGGTCGCTGCTTTATCTGTATTGATGACCCGTGGAATTTGCCATTTTTTCACCGTATTGAAGATCTTTCCTAAAAAACAATAGGCTGATTTACTGTTCCGTCTAGCGGAAAGGTAAAAGTCAATCGTATGACCACGTTGATCAACTGCACGATACAGGTAAGTCCATCGCCCCTTCACTTTGATATAAGTCTCATCCATATGCCATGAATGTAAATCTGTAGGATTACGCCAATACCAGCGTAAGCGTTTTTCCATTTCTGGAGCATAACGCTGAACCCAACGATAAATTGTGGTGTGGTCAACATTCACACCTCGTTCAGCGAGCATTTCTTGAAGTTCACGATAGCTGATGCCATATTTACAATACCAACGAACAGCCCAAAGAATGATTTCACCTTGAAAGTGCCGACCATGGAAGGGATTCATCTGCTGTATCTCGAAATAAATAAGATATTTAGCTTATCATGTCAGCCTATTTGCAACAGTGCCGATCGTAGCTATTTAGGGCGTATCGAACGTGGAGAAGTCAATCTGACAGTAGATAAGCTGTATCAAATCGCACAGGTTTTACAAATTAGCCCCAAAGACTTATTACCAGATTAAAATAGTTTTTTGAACGACACATTTAGTCGCAGAACCTATTATTTTTCTGATTGGCTTAGTTTTAGAATTTTTGTTTTGCCAAGTACTTCCTGTACTTTAAAATCATCATGCAAAACTTTATACAGAGCCTAAACAATAGAAATTCAGCCATGAATGGCACAACTAGCTTACTAGTTCTACCACTCATACTTTGACTTACAATTAAGCAGTTTGTGGCGTTTTGGACTTTTCGATAAAACGCCCAAACATCAACCCAATCTCAAAAAGTAGCCACATCGGAATCGCCAACATTACCATACTAAGAGCGTCTGGTGGCGTAATAAACATCGAAACAAAGAAACAGCCAACAATCACATAACGTCGATTTCGAGTCAGTGTTTCCACGGAAACTAAGTTCACCAAAATCAATAATAATGTCGCTACAGGCACTTCAAAAGTTACCCCAAAGACCAAAAATAATTTCAAGCAAAAACTCAGATAGCTATTAATATCAGTCATTGGTGCAACTGCCTCGGGTGCTGCATGTAAGAAAAATGCCAACACTGCAGGTAAAGTTATAAAGTACGCAAACGAGATACCAACATAAAATAATACAATACTTGATACGAGCAATGGTACTGCAATACGTTTTTCTTGCTTATACAAAGCTGGCGTGATGAAAAGCCAAATCTGGTACAGAATGTATGGCATCACCACGATTACTGCGATAAAAAAGCTGAGCTTAAATGGTGCCATAAATGTCGTGGTAATATCCGTGGCAATCATGGTCGCATCTGCAGGAAGCTGTAAACGCAAAGGCTTTGAAAGCACTTCATACAAGTCATTGGCAAATGGAATCATGCTAAAGAATGCGGCAAAAACCGCAATCAATATCCGCATCAAGTATTTACGCAGTTCAATCACATGCGACATCAATGGCATAGACTGCAACGGCTGATCACTTTGTTGAGTTTGTGAAGAAGCCATCATCTACTCTCCTATACTTTGTGCAGGTTGTTGAGCAGCTGGATTACTTTGCCCTTGTTGCGCTTTTGTACTCGCAATATCTTCAGCACTCTTTCTCATTTCAACCAACTGCTGTTGCATATCTCGTTCTACTGCACGGATTTGATCAAGTTCACGCTGAACTTGTTCTTTCATCTCGAGCAGATTGAGCTCCTTCTCAATATCGTGCTGCACGCTATGCATTAAGCGTCGAGCTTTTCCATACCATCGCCCTACTGTACGCATTGCTTGTGGTAACTTGTCAGGACCAAGCACCACAATAGCGACAATACCAAACAGTAAGATTTCACTAAATCCCATATCTAACATTGGTTAAACCACCTTTATGCCAAATGATGAAAATTACTTTTGCGTATGTGACGCATCTCGAACGGTATGACTAGACACATCAATCACCGAAGTATCTTCGGCAAGTAGTTTTTGATCTTGATCTTCATTTTTTACTGAATCTTTAAAATCCTTAACCGCACCACCTAGGTCACGACCCAGCCCTTTGAGCTTCGATGTACCAAAAAGCAAAACAACAATAATCAAGAACAATAAAATATGCCAAATTGATAGACCTGCCATTTCACAACCCTCACCTAAACAAAAAAATAACTTAAAATAAATACTACACCAAAAAACTTAAAAATAAATAAAAAATTAAAAATAAATTATTGTGTCGTCAAATTTTAATCAACCATTATCAGGAAAATTAATTCACACTTTTATTTTACAAGTCTTTATCTAAAACATATAGTAACTGATGCTTATTGAGCTTAACTACAGCTTTAGCTGTATACAATCGAGGATCAACGCATGAACAATACAATACTTACCACCTTATTATTTGCTTTATTATCATTAAGTTGTGCAAAGGCAAGCGATAGTGGCATATCACACAACACAAAGTACACGACTACTAAAAGCAGTATTATAGACAGCCAAAACCCTCCGAAAAACAATCAATCAGAAGGATATTCAAAAGCATATGAAAGGTGCATATCAGACCACAAACAAGGATTCAACCTTGCAGTAGATTGTACGCAAAAAGAATTGGAAGATATTAATAATAAAATAAATAAAATAAATAAAATATTAGATAATAAAAAACCTCACATAAATAAAAAAAGCATTCAATCTAAATATGAAAATTATGAAAGAATGATGTGCAATGATTTAATGAATACATCAAAATTGACTAAATCCAGCTCAATCACACGATCGCAGTGCAAACTTTCACTTCGTCAAAACTATTTAGATAATTTACAAAATATACTTTCACCACAGCGACTAGAATAACCACCAGAACAATAACTGAAACGGTGTTACCCCACTGTGGTTGAGATCAAAAACTGAGCTCAACCACGCATCTTATAAATTCCCAAAACGAATCAAGCAAATTTATGCAACAGCCGCTTCACAGTTTTCAGACTTCATTGCAGTGACTGTTTCTTGCGTCTTCAAGGTGTCAGTCACATCAACAGGCAAACTCCAAACCCGAACATTGGCTGAATTAATCTCATCAGTAATTGATGGCATCCCTGAATAACGTTCTGGATAAGTAAAATCTGTGCTGTTATCAACTGAAATCATCGTTGTAGATTGTCTTGAGCCATCAGCGGTCGTTCCAAGTGCAGGTAATGACAGAAGGTATGGTGCCCCTATTCGCTTATCATAAAAAATTTGCGAAACATTACTAAAATACTCATATTTGACTTGATATGGGTTTTGATTACTACCTTTAATACCATCATTATGAATGGCGTACTGTACCGTTGAAGCATCTTGATAGTTTTTTGCAACTAGACTAATACCAGCAGCGATTACAAAATCCAATTTAAACTCGGTATTTTTTAGCTGTGCCATGCGATACTTATCTGTAGTCGTACTGGCAACTGCGTAGTCCAAACAAATATTTATCCCAAATGGCAAGCCTTCAATTAGTTCATTATTAAATGTGGTGTCCAATAATTGACGACCATAATCATCAAAGGCTTGAACTTTATCAGACGAAACTCGCTGGATTTTTACCACCAGCTTTTCCTCTCCATTTAAAGTACAAACATGTGCATAGTTCTCCAGATCAGGATTACTGGCATTATTACCAAGTTCATCCCCTCGATCACATCTTCTATCACCAATGAAGTCAATCCAAGACACAGTGCGTTTTGGCCAAACCATATATGCAGGGCGCTGATGCTCATCATTTAAAGACAGATTATGCACACATACCAAATGGTTCGTTGCTTCTAATATTGGATTTTTATCGGTGCTGGCATCACTACCATCTTTGTTAAAAATATTTACTGATGGCTTTAACACTGCGATAGTTCCTGGGAGAAGTACCAGTTTTCCATAATCACATTCAGGAAACTTAGCAATCAAACTACGGACTTTCTGTGTGACGAGTTCTAAAAATAAATCTGCAACTACCAAGACTTCATCCGTATTCAAAAAATCAGTCCAAGGCACATTCCAATAAAATTCTGGAGCAGTAAAAAAGGTGACATCATAGTCTTGTGGTGGGCGCTCAGCAAAAGCAGTCAACATCCCTCGGTACAACAATACAAAACGATGATCGACCGAGCGCTTGACATAATCTACGATACTTTCCCAAGCCGTTTCAGTACCATCTTTATTGGTCACCAAAACTGAACCTGCTGTACCTTTACTTACTTTGCGACGTGCACGTAATTGCTCAAAAGAATTATATTCAAAGTTATAGATCCCCACATTCATTTTCACCGCATCTGGACTAATGATCGGCTCAGTACCTTGTTCGGGCTCAGTCTTTTCGCCTTGATCTGGAATTTGCGGTGCTGTATCTGGGTCAAACGGTGCAATCGGTATCACTACATCCGACTCAACCTCACCACCACCTCCGCCGCCACCACAGCCCGTAAGCATGGATACCGCAGGCAAGGTCATTCCCCCAATCAAAATAGAGCGTCGAGTCAAGGGAGTATTTAAAATTGATTTTTGTAGGTTCACTTGTGGCTGTGCCATCATCATTTCCTCTAGGTTGGATTAAAACCGCCTAGATAAATACAATATCTATACCAATTTTATAAAATATGTAGAAATTATGAAGAACTTTGATTTTTTGAGCAAATAATCGCCGAAAATGATATTTATTGGTTTTTCTCTAATTTTGATAATACTCATGCTTTATGTGTAGGCGGATTCAAGCGGCAAGTGCAACAGTATAAAAACCAGCCATAACTTCACTCGGTGTATACCAACCTAGTGTTTTTCTAGGACGATGGTTGAGTGCAAATTCTATCTGCTCTATTTGTTCGTTTG
>NZ_VPDH01000119.1:0-6336 GCF_013417785.1 Acinetobacter sp. YH12227
AAACGAACAAATAGAGCAGATAGAATTTGCACTCAACCATCGTCCTAGAAAAACACTAGGTTGGTATACACCGAGTGAAGTTATGGCTGGTTTTTATACTGTTGCACTTGCCGCTTGAATCCGCCTAATTTTAAATCTGACTCTGAATGTAATTCTCTATACCAACAGATTCAACTAAATCAAGCTGAGTGGTTGTCCAATCCAACCATTCTTCTTCTTTTTCTAAGATTTCTTGAGCCAGATCTCGAGTGACATAGTCTAACTGTTCTTCCGCTAGCTTAACCGCTACTTGAATGGCTTCGATGTTCTCTTTGACTTTACGTATATCACAATTTAAGACTTCAACCGTGTGCTGACCGATATAGAGTTTACCGAGGTGTTGCAAATTAGGCAGGCCTTCTAAAAATAGAATGCGTTCAATAATTTTATCGGCATGCTTCATTTGACGGATTGATTCTTTATATTCTGCAGAACCGAGTTGCTCAATGCCCCAATCGTTAAACATGCGTGAATGAAGAAAATATTGATTGATTGCAGTTAAATGATGATAAAGCACCTGATTTAACTGATTAATTACATCACGATTGCCTTTCATGTCAGACTCCTTAACTGCATGTATTTAAATGAATTCATTTAAAATTTAATTATGACTAGAAATATCTTAAACAACAATAGGCGACTTTGCGAGTGTTTTATAGAACAGCAAATGAAAATCACAATCAAAACAATGAGCTGATGATTATAGGTACTTGCAAATAAAAACCCGCTTAGAGTCATAAGCGGGGGAGGAGGAATGGTCTTCGACCATTAAATTTATAATTATGGTTGTTGGGGGAATTTAATAATTGATGTTAAGCGGCTATAGCGATGCGTGCAGCGATTTGGGAAACTTCATCACTGATAATCATACGTGCTTCAGGTGCGCAGCGACCACAGCAAGTTCCAAGGTCAAGCATATCGCGTACGTCACGATAGCTTTCAGCACCATTGGCGATAGCATCTTTAATATCTTGATCGGTAATACCACGGCACAAACAAACGTACATGAAAGTAAACCAAATGAATAATGGGATAAGTGATATTATTGATAATTATTATCGTTTGTCAATAAAAATCATTTGAAAATGCTTTTAAACTGATTGGCTTTTTGAATAAAAAATGCCACTTGAGCGGAAATCCGAGTGTTGCTTGGATTATCGCGCAAAATGGCTAGGTAATTTAAAATTAAGTTTTAAGATTAGTTTATTGAATTTTCTTTGTAAGCTATTGATTGATAATGACAACACCATCCATTTCAACCAGTGCGCCTTTGGGTAGGCTTGCTACACCGAGTGCTGCGCGTGCTGGGTAGGGCTGAGCAAAATATTCGCCCATAATTTGGTTGACCAATTGGAAGTTAGATAAGTCTGTAAGGAAGATATTCAATTTTGCAATGTCAGCTAATGATCCACCAGCAGCTTCACATACAGCTTTAAGGTTATCAAATACGCGACGAATTTGAGCTTCAATGCCTTCAACCAACTCCATGCTATATGGATCTAATCCAATTTGACCTGATAAATACAAAGTATTGTCGACTAAAATTGCTTGAGAATAAGTACCAATGGCAGCAGGTGCATTTTCAGTATGGATTACTTGGCGGGACATCTATTTCTCCTATTATCATCTCAGATAAGCTGTAATGAAACAGCTTATCAATTAGCTGGCTACCTGTGCTGTTTCAGTGATGGCGATGGGTTGGGCCAATCGACTGATGCGAGGGAAGCCAAAATGCATTCTTAAATTGCGGATAATTTGGGCAATTTGCTTACGATTATGTACTACGATATTAACGTAAGTTTTACCTTCGTGTGCACGTACGTTTTCAACACCGACTTTTTCTTTACGGCATAAATAAATGAGTTCTGAAATTTGTTCATCGTTTAGCAACATGTTTAGACACAAGTAGGCAGTGAAGCTTATGTCTTCACTATCTTCAGTGGTCCAGTGCAATGGCATGATGTTTTCGGGATGAAGATGTTGCTCATGCAATAAGTTATGGCAACGAGAGCGATGCACGATCAAACCACGACGTGAAAGATGGCCTTGTATTTGGTCGCCAAGTACAGGATTACAGCAGTGTGCATATTTTACATCAACACCGTCAGTGCCTAAAATTAGGCGTGATGAGTTGGTTGGTGTTTGAATCGCATCCTGAGCAAACAAGTGGTTCGCCACTAATTGTGGAAGTAAATCACCCACTGCAATTTGTTCAAACAGTTGCTCTTTATCTGTTAAATGGCGCCAGTTGAGGACATTTTCCCAATCAGCAAGGGTTAAATCTTTAACAGAACGATTGAAAAGTTTTAATGCCCGATTTAAGGCTTGCTGACCGACGAGACGCTGTTCTTCTTGATCTTGGTCACGCAATATGTTTTGTAAGGCACGACGCGCTTTTTGTGTATTGATGAAACTGAGCCAATCTGGATTTGGTGTCGCCAAAACATCTGTAATAATTTCGATAACTTGGCCACTCACAAGCGGAGTGGATAAGGGCTTTGTTTCACCATTAATTTTGGCACCGACAGCATGGTTACCTAGGAAAAGGCTTGCTGAGTAAGCAAAGTCTACAGCAGTGGCTCCTTGCGGAAGTTCGTGCAAATTACCATGTGGAGTATAGACCCAAATTTTTTCTTGATGCAGATAATCAAGCAGCTCGCTAAAAGTTGTTTTTGCACATGCACCATCAATTAATACATTGAGGTTCTGCATGGAAGCTTGAATTGCAGAGCGACAAGCCTGTGGTGCATTTTCACCTAAGACCACACCAAAACGAGCAGCTTTACGCATCAATTCGGTTTGAATGGTAAGAGATAATGTCGTTTTTTCACCTTTTAAGCGCAACATTAGTGATTGATTGCCACCAGGTAGTGGACGGCGAATATGATCTGCATAACTTAAAACTTTAAAACTGTCTTTCAAGATTTCTGCAAGGCGGTCGCAGTCGGCGATACTTTGTAAAATAATCTCAAAAGCATGACTATGGGTTAGCTCTTGTAAGTCAATGTCATTTTTTACGAAGTGGCGCAGTAGTTCAATATTGTTATTTTTCTTTTTAATACGGCCGTTAATATTATTTTGCTCAAGCAGGGCGGTGAGGTTGTTTTCCCACTTAGTTTGATATTCACAACGTTTAGGCTTAGTTTGTTTTAATGCTTCTTGCACATTGTTGTACATGTCTAGATCGAGGTTCTGATAACACAGATGTTCAAGGTTATCAGCCATTTCGTTCATACCGACAATACGTGCCATAGGTACAAAAATTTCAAAGGTTTCTTGTGCAATACGTGCCCGTTTATCAGGGCGTAAAGCACCCAATGTAGTCATATTATGATAGCGATCAGCTAATTTAATAATAATGACACGTGGGTCTTGTAGCGTTGCTTGCAGAATCTTTCGGAAGGATGCAGCTTTGTTATATTCTTTATCACTTGAGTGGCTCAGTTTGGTAACGCCATCCACCAATTCCGCTACGGTAGGGCTAAATTTTTCTGCAATATCTTGTTTGGTAAATTCGGTATCTTCAATAACATCGTGTAAAAGTGCCGCCATCAGTGTTTCTGCATCTAAACGCATATGCGCTAATATGCAGCTCACGGCAATTGGATGAAGAATGTAAGGTTCACCACTTTTACGGGTAATACCATCATGCGCAATATCAGCGTAGTCACAAGCTTCAAGCACGCGTTCGACATCACTTACCGATAGATAAGCGTCAATGATTGCTTTTAACTGTTGCTTGGCTTGGCTGACCATTGGGCCTGGCATAGAACACCCTTTTACTGCTGAATAACGATTGAAACGGTTGATACTTTAATGAAATGCAAAATACATGACTTGTCAATTTTTTGATTTATAAAATTGAAAATCATTATGTACTACTTTGCACTCCTTAAGCTTATGTTATAACTGTTCTGAGCAAAATATTAAAGACAATCCATAAAAAAAAGCCTAGTTAAAAACTAGGCTTTTTTGTTCGGTTAAGTCTTATTGGAAAGAAAAACCGTCTAAGTTTAGATTATTTGCTGAAAGAGCAAGGTCTAAGCTTGAAGTTTGGTAGTCTTGTTCACGTTGTTTCAAAATGTCTTTAGAAACGTGACCAGCTGCAATTTCACGAAGTGCAACAACTGTAGGTTTATCGTTGTCCCATTCAACAGTTGGTTCGATACCTTGACGTGCCAATTGACGCGCGCGTTTGCTTGCCACTAGTACAAGCTCAAAGCGGTTGTCTACATGGTCTAAACAATCTTCAACGGTTACGCGTGCCATAAGAATTCTCGTTTGAATATAAATTTTTAACAGACTGTGCAGTATAAGGTGCTTTGTCTATAGACTCAAGTTTTAATCACTGCTCAGTCGGCGTGATTAATTTTTCAATTAACTGCTGATGACGTGTCGCTTGCTGTTTTAAAACCAAACGATTGGCAATAATCACAGACTCTAAATCATGTAAGGCTTTATTAAAATCATCATTAATAATGACGTAATCAAAATTTACATATTGCTGCATGTCTTCAACTGCGCAGCTTAAGCGATGTTCGATCACTTCAACTGAGTCAGTGCCACGGTTTGATAAGCGTTGGCGTAAGTCAAACTGACTTGGCGGGAGAATAAAGATTTGTCTAGATTCAGGAAAAAGTTTACGAACCTGTTCAGCCCCTTGCCAGTCAATTTCAAGTAAAACGTCATGGCCTTTCGCCAATTGTTCTTTAACTGTACGTTGTGCTGTGCCGTAATAATTACCAAAAACTTCTGCATATTCAATAAAGCCACCTTCTTCAACTAAAGATAAGAAGTCTTCTTTTTTTGCAAAATGGTAATGTACGCCGTCTAATTCGCCAGGACGCTGACCACGAGTGGTATGAGAAACAGAGACATGTAAATTGTTTACACGTTCAAGCAGGGCTTTAACGAGGGATGTTTTGCCCGTTCCCGATGCAGCAGAAACGACAAACAAGAGACCCGACATGATATTTTTCCTGATATGATAAAATATCTTCTCTATTTTAGAGTAGACGCGCGCCAAACTAAATAGTCAGACGTCTATTGTTTACATTTATTTCAAGTGATACCCGTAAAAATTGAGTGGGCATTGAGGATTCTATGGAAATTGTTTTAGCTAATCCACGCGGTTTCTGTGCTGGTGTAGATCGTGCCATTGCGATTGTGAACCGTGCGCTTGAATGCTTTAACCCGCCGATTTATGTGCGTCATGAAGTGGTACATAATAAATTTGTCGTAGATGATCTACGTCAACGCGGTGCTATTTTTGTAGATGAACTTGATGAAGTCCCTGATGACAATATTGTGATTTTTAGTGCACATGGTGTTTCTAAAGCTGTACAACAAGAAGCGGAACGTCGTGGCTTAAAAGTATTTGATGCAACCTGCCCATTGGTAACTAAAGTACATATTGAAGTGACTAAGTATGCGCGAGAGGGTGTTGAAGCGATTTTGATTGGTCATGAAGGTCACCCCGAAGTTGAAGGAACGATGGGCCAATATGACACTAAAAATGGAGGTTCGATTTATTTGGTTGAAGATGAGCAGGATGTTGCTGAGCTTGAGGTCCGTAATCCACAAAAAGTGGCTTTTGTAACGCAAACGACACTTTCTATTGATGATACGGCAAAAGTGATTGATGCGCTGCGTCAAAAATTCCCTGAAATTCAAGGGCCACGTAAGGATGATATTTGTTACGCGACGCAGAACCGTCAGGATGCAGTGCGTGATTTATCGGAACAATGCGATGTAGTTTTAGTGGTTGGTTCACCAAACTCATCTAACTCTAATCGTTTGCGAGAATTGGCTGAACGTATGGGTAAACATGCCTATTTAGTGGATAATGCAGATCAGCTTCAGCATGAGTGGTTTGCTGAAAATACCAAAATTGGGGTGACGGCTGGTGCATCTGCACCTGAAATTTTAATTAAGCAAGTGATCCAGCGCTTACAAGATTGGGGTGCTAAATCACCGCAAGAGCTAGATGGTCGTGAAGAAAATATTACATTTAGTTTGCCAAAAGAGTTACGTATACCTGTAACACAGGCTTAAAGTGTTAATGACTTAACATTCTGAATTTTTTTAAGAATTGACAGATAATTGCTTTTTGGCAATTATCTGTTTTTTTATGCCTTTTATCCTTATTTGTGTTTGTTTTGTAATTTAATTGTAAGCGTCCGCTGAACACACCTTATGAATTCATCCTATAAGCCTTAATTTAGTCCCCACTTAAAAACAAGTGGGGACTAAAATTTATGACTACAAATCACCAGACATCCATCGCATCTCTTGCGA
>NZ_VPDH01000120.1:0-6101 GCF_013417785.1 Acinetobacter sp. YH12227
TGCATTTCCCAGTGAGTTAAACGCTGAACAGCGTGAAAATATGCTCAATGAACTTTGCCGAAACCTCGTTAAAAAATACGGTGTCATCGTTGATGCTGCTATTCATGCACCTCATACAGACAGTGGAAGTGATGAACGCAACTACCATGCACACATCATGTTCACAACCCGAAGTATTAATGAGCATGGTGGCTTTTCAGCAAAAAAATATAGGGACTTTAGTCGTGACAATGGCACAGAAACTGTAAGCCACTGGAGAGAATCATTTGCAGAGTTATGCAATCATCACCTGGAACAAAATGGATTTGATGAACGTGTCGATCACAGAAGTTATGAAGACCAGGAAAGTGACCTAGAAGCAACTCAGCACGAAGGTCCTCAAGCGACATACCTCCGGAGACGAGGAATATTTACAGAAATTAGTCTGAAAAATGATGAAATTAAGCTACGTAATTTAAAAATCAAAAAGGTCATCGCACTGGATGAAAACATCAAAGTATCTGAGGATCTTGTTCAAAAAGTACGAAGTGAGCTTCAGTTTCAATACTCTCAAGCTGAGTATTTAGAAAAAACTTCTCAGAAACTTTCTGAATTCCAAAATGAAGAATTATCAAAATTAACAACAAAATTAAACACGATGAGTTCTGCAATATCAGAACTACGCAAAAAAGAGCCTTTATTTTTTAAAACAAAATGGATCAATCAAATAAATGACCTGATCGACCAACACAACACCCAACTAGACATCCAAAAGCATATTTCTGGTCTTAGTGAAATAGAAAAAAAAGAGAGATATTCTGATCATTTAAATAAATGGACAGAAGAAAATCAGCTGCTCCAGCCTAAAAAGTCTTTTGCAAAATTTGACGAACCGAACATCACTGTTAAACAACGAAAACTTAATGATCAAATTTCAAATATAGATCATCAAATTTCTGAAATATCACGCAGAGAAACTGAGTATCAAGAGTATGTACGCGATCAAAGACTGGAGATCATAAATAGTTATATATTTGAAGAAGATAACTATGGAAATAAATACTTTAGTCCTCAAAATGGTGAAAAACAAAAGCGACTATATGCAGAAGAAATGGAAGATCTAAAAATCCAAGAATTGCATGCGGCTTTTACAAAAAAAATTGAGACCGAAGCGCAGCAAGAGTTTTCCCAAAAAAGAGCAATACAGCTCGAAAACGACCGAAAAGATCGTGAATCTAGAGAACAACGCTATGCACAAGAACGAGAGCAACAAGAACATTTGGCATTTTTAAGACGCCAAGAACAAGAAAAACAGCAGAGAAATGAGCCTAAAAAGCCAGAAAATGACAATAACCATGACTACACGCCTTAGCAATCCCATTTAAGCGCAAAAAAACGGGGGTTTTAGCGACTTTTGATAGAAATACAGTAAAACTATAGTTGATAAAAATAAAATCGCTTAAAACGCAAATGAGAGCCTTTTAGCGAGTGTCTACGAGCGACACAACGAAAGGTTGCTTATTCCCCCTCTGAAAAACCGTTTTTTATTGAATTACTGGGGACAGTGATTAGCGAGTGTCTACGAGCGAAGTATTGATGCTTTTGCTCGTCAAAAAGCATGAGCATAGCGAATGCATTATTCATGTTTTGCTTTTTGAATCCTTGATCATATATGCAAAAAACTGCCCCCACGAAGCGAGTGAAACGAGCTTCAATAGAGTACGAGCTTTAGCGAGTACCAAGGGCAGTTTTAATAACTTACTTTGGGAATAAATTCCCTTTTATTCTTTTAAAAAGCTTTTAAAAGCTTTTAGACCTTCTGAAAGCCTTATGTAGCAATAGTTTTAAGCTTTAAAAGGGTACAAATAGCATGATAAAGGGTACAAATAGCATGATTTTATCGTTTAAAAGGGTACAAATAGCATGATTAAAGGGTACAAATAGCATGATAAAGGGTACAAATAAATTATTGTACCCTTTATCTTGTTGGTGTACATTGTTTTCTCATGAGGGTACAGAAATCATGTTCATTTTTTATAAGGTTTGATATCTAAATGAATAAAGAAAATAGTTATGAAAAGTCTTATCCAGTAACAACAATGGCTATTCAAAATAAAGTTACTGAATGCTTTAAAAGTATGTCTGTAGATGAAAAAAGAATTTTAATTATGGCATCTCCGATTGCTAGAAATATCGATGCAAGTGAACAAGATCAAATATTAATATCAGCTCAACAATTTGCTGATGATTGTGGTATCAAAGTCAATTCTGCTTATAAACAAATTGAAAATGCATCAAAAAAATTAGTAGACCGGTCTTTTTCATACGTTAACGATAAAGGAAAAAAGGTCTACTCTAATTGGGTAATTGATGCTACTTATGAAGATGCAGGGATATCTTTAAGATTTACATCTATTGTTTTGGTGATGTTAAAGATTTTAGATAAATATAATCCATACACTCGTTATAAAAAGGATGTAGTTCTAAAATTAAAAAAAGACTACTCAATAGACTTTTACCATTTGGCGAAAAAAAATCAGGTAAAAAATGGCTTTGAATTAACGCTAGATGAAATGTTTACAGAATTTGGTTTACCTGAATCTTATAGAGATTTGAGGAACTTAAAACGAAGAGTTTTGAATAGTTCATTAGATGAAATTAATAAATTTACCGATATAACAGTTGACTATAATCCAATTAAAAAAGGGCGTTCAGTAATTGGCTTTAAATTTATAGTAAAAGAAAAACCAAAGCCCAAATTAGTAGAGCGTCAGCGAGATCAAAACACCATAGACATGTTTTTCAATCTATCCGATGCTCAAATTAACAAGTACAGCACTATTTTATCTCAACTCTCTGAACTATCAGACCTAAGTAACTTTCCTGATTATCCTGCTTTTGCCCTTTGGATCGGTGGCATCTTACGAGATCCGAAAAGTGTAAGGGAGGAAACCGCAAAACGAATTTTTAAAGCTCTGCATAGCAAAACGGATTTTAAACCATGAGAACTAAAGTTGAATTAGCCGCAATGAGTTGTGAAGAACTCAAAGACTATGAGCAAAGTTTACTAGCTCTGTGGACACCAAGAATGGCTCTTGAAAGTGACATTGAAAGGTTCTGCACTCAACGCAGAGAATTATTGGAGGTTTTTAATCAATTAAAAAATCCTGATGCTCCTGAACATGAACGTTTAAAAAATTCTATTTTATCGCTCAAATATAAGATTAAAAAATTAGAAGATAAATTGGATAATCTTATTCAAGATAATCGCTGAAATTATATAGATTTAATTATTCAGATTATTTAAGTAAAACTGTGGAACATTGCCTAATATTTAGGCGTAGAACATGAAAAATCAAGTAAAAAACCCCTGTTCACAGTCAGGGGTTTTTCGAAATGGATTATATTGTTGAATTATAAGAAGTAAAAATTAGCATTTCGTATAAGGTGTATTATGTTAATTTTAGAAAAATTAACTATTATTTTCTCTCTCTGCCATAAGCTCATTTCTCATTTCACGTAGAAATCTCATACCATTTTTAGTAACAGTAAAATGCTTATCTTCTATATTTATATAGCCTAAATTACTCATATCTTTCTGTAGTTGTGGACCAGTCTTAGAAATCAATTCTGCCATTAGTGAACTAGGTCTACGTCTAACGATATCCTCTAAATCCATAGTAGTCATAAATTGTTTTGTTTGATTTTTAACTCTTTGTATTACGTGTAATAAATTGGATTTTTCTTCCATTTCAGATTTTAGTTTTTTAATTTCGTTACGCTCTCTTTCTAATTCAATTTTTAATTTTTCTTTTTCATCTTCTGATTCAATTTTTTCAATTAAAGAATCGATCTTTTGATTAATATTCCTTTCTTTTTCTTTAAGATCTGCATCCTTTTTTTCTAATTCTTCATTAATTTTTTCTTCTTTCTTTTGTGTTACTCCATTCTGATTATTGTAAGCATAGTTTTTTTCAAATGTATCTTTTAACTCTGTTTGTCTGCCTCCAATATTTTTAACTTGTTCATCAAGGCGACCTAATATTTCTGAAGTGTCTTTAGTAAATTGATGGACATTGTGATAAAAAAGATTACTTTGCTGTGTAGACATGTAATAAAAGGCTGCTGATAATAAAATCGCAAAAAAAGCTAGAAGTATGCTAATAATTTCAGATGCTGTAAGTGCCTTAGTACCAAAAGATATACCTATATCACCGTTAATAAAGCTAAATGCTAAATATACAAGTATTCCTAATAAAGCTATTTCTCTTAACAATCTAACGATATTAGTAATTGACCAGTCAAATGATGTCTGATTAGGAAGAGAGGATTTATCTAAATCATTCTGTGATTTATTATTACTCATTAGATATTCTAGATTAAATTACAATTATTAAATTATAATAAATTCAAGCAATTATAACAAATATATTTTGTTTAAATAACCACTGATCTTGCCTACAAGTATTATCTAAAGATAATTTGAATATCCCGCTATTTAACATAATGGCTGTTATACGAAATTGACAATATGTACAGGATTCTGTACATTTAGGATTATAAAGTTTCAATCACTACCGCCTAGGTAGTCTAGCTAGCAGCGTTTTGACGCAGCTTACCCTATGAGGGATAGATATATGCATGTATTTACATATACGGACGCACGTAACAATTTAAAATCTGTTTTAGATAAAGTAATTGATGATGTAGACGTTGCTTTTATTACAAGAAAAGAAGGTGGCCATGCTGTAGTAATGGGACAAGATCATTACGATAGCTTAATGGAAACGTTATATCTCCTTTCATCTCCAAATAATGCAAGTCGTTTAAATGAATCAATTGCTCAATTACGTGCAGGGAAAACTAAACACAGAGAGTTGATTGAGGATGACGAATCGTAACGTCGAATGGACTGATAATGCCTGGGATGAATATATCTATTGGCAGACACAGGATAAAAAGATACTTAAGCGTATTAATACCTTAATCAAAGAATGTCAGCGAACACCTTTTGAAGGAACAGGAAAACCAGAACCTTTAAAAGCTAATCTTTCAGGATTTTGGAGTCGTAGGATTGATGAAAAGCATAGATTAGTTTATGAAGTGACAGATGAACGAATCTCTATAATTCAATGTCGATTCCATTACTAACAAGATCCCCTATTTTTAGGGGATTGTTTTTTTATTTAATACAAAATCTCATATGCGAAATTTAGGTGTTATTCCATATAACGCCATTAAAAAGATCTTTATCTTTCTGCCTATTTTCTTCAGTCTTACTTTCCGTGCTTAAAAACTTTTCAAAATCGGTTAGTTGACCCTTAAAAGATTCATCATTTTTCAGTTTGTTTAGAACCCAAGCCCCCAGTAGAATTTTACGTCTAGTATCATCTTTTCTTTGTCGATCAGAATTTTTCTTTTTTTCACGAGCAGCAATAGCTTGTTTTTGTGCTTTTAGTTGTCTTAATCGTTCTTCTTGCTTTGCAATTTTTTGCTCTAAAGTTTCAACACTCATACCATCACCATCTCAAGGAATCCCCCTCAAGCATGGGCTGTCTTGAATTGAAATTCAAGACAGCCCATGCTATCGTGGTTTTCCCGAAGGGCGCACTTAGCCATTGGATTTCATCCAATGGTGCGACAAGGGGTAAATCCCCTTTGTAATCCCCTGACCAACATATACATGTTGGTAATTTCGATAAATCGAAATAAAGAGCAAAAGCAAAATGGCGATATATCATTTTTCAGTTAAAACGATTAGTAGAGGTAATGGACGATCAGCCGTTGCTTGTGCTGCATATCGTTCAAGTGAAAAATTGGTATGTGATTTTTATGGAAAAGAACAAGACTACACAAGAAAAACTGGTGTCGAATTTACAAAAATCTATGCACCTGAAAATACAAATACTGAGTTACTCAAGCGCCAAACACTTTGGAATGAAGTCGAAAAGGTTGAACGTAGAAAAGATGCATTACTTGCAAGAGAGTTTGAGATTGCATTTCCCAGTGAGTTAAACGCTGAACAGCGTGAAAATATGCTCAATGAACTTTGCCGAAACCTCGTTAAAAAATACGGTGTCATCGTTGATGCTGCTATTCATGCACCTCATACAGACAGTGGA
>NZ_VPDH01000121.1:0-5987 GCF_013417785.1 Acinetobacter sp. YH12227
TCATGAGAAAGCCCATATAAATGGGTAATGTACAAGTTGCTGTAGAAGCATGTTTAATTCGTCTGATCACAGATACTTTATAAAGTATTTTAATACTTTTTTGAATCCGTCAATGCGTAAGTCCTAAGGTAGTAATAACATACAAACAAAGGCGTATTTATTTGGTCGCTTCAACCCTTTTTTCGGGTTCGTTATCTTTCGTAATTGCATGATGTAAGCAAGTCGTATTTTTAGTTAGAGTATACTGATTTATTGTTAATTTTTTAGATTAAATGGTCAGTTTTTGTCGCATTAGACAATAACATAAACCTGTTGAATGAAACTAGCGCATTCAACAGGAAAATTCATCTTTTTATAATGATATTTATCATACAACAAAGTCATCGCCTAAATAGACTTTACGCACCGTTTCATCAGCTAACACCTCATCAGGTGTGCCTTCTGCAATTACAGCACCTTCACTTACAATATAAGCATGCTCACAAATTGCGAGTGTTTCACGCACATTATGATCAGTAATCAATACCCCAATACCACGGTCTTTCAGTGTACGGATAATATCTTTGATATCGCCCACAGAAATTGGGTCAACACCTGCAAAAGGCTCATCTAGTAGCATAAACTTAGGATCTGCCGCTAAGGCACGCGCAATCTCAGCACGACGACGTTCACCACCTGAAACACTCATACCTAATGAATCTTTAATATGGGTAATTTTAAAATCGGCAAGTAGTTCAGCAAGTCGTTGCTGACGTTGTTGCTTATTTAAATCTTTACGTGTTTCCAAAATTGACATGATATTTTCAGAAATCGTAAGCTTTCTGAAAATCGATGCTTCTTGCGGTAAATAACCGATCCCTTTGCGTGCACGTTCATGCATCGCTAAATCTGATAGATCTAGGTCATCAAGATGAATTTCACCTTTATCCATTCGAACCAGACCGACCACCATATAGAAACTCGTGGTTTTACCTGCACCATTGGGACCGAGTAATCCAACAATTTGACCACTCTGCATACTAAAGGACACATCCTTTACCACCCAGCGCTTACTATAGTTTTTTGCTAAATGCTTAATGCACAGCGTTTGTACTTGCTGATTTTGCTCCATTAATCACGCGCTCCTGGGAAGGATTTAGTGCTTGATGGTGGAATGACAATTTGTACACGACCTGTCGATGAACCCGATTTATTCGGAGTACCTTCAGCAACAATATCACCCTTATTCATACTGTATTTCAATGAATTACCACGAATACTCGCACCATCTTGTTGAAGCAATGCATTACCAGTCATAGTGATGATGCCGGTTTCAGCATTATAGATAATTTTTTGAGCCTGACCTTTGGCTGGGCCTTTAGCTGGATCAGTTTTTTGTTGGAAATGTGCAGGTCCACCTGTCGCAGTGATCGTACTAATTTCTTTTTTACTGTTCAGGTTTGCCACAATTGAATTTGCTTGTAGCTTCATCGTGCCCTGTTCAATGATCACGTTACCAGTGTAAGTCGTGATGCCTGTTTTCTCATTAAATGTTGCACGATCCGCAACCAATGAAATGGGTTGATTACGGTCAGATGGCAAAGCAAAAGCCGCAACCGAGCATAACGCCAGTGAACCGAGTAGCGCTGCACGTTTTAGGAAAGTTTTAGGAGTGTTTCGATTAAGATTATGGTTCATACTTTCCTCGAATATTAAAAAATTCGTATTGACCGTCATTCAAATTGGCTTTTAAACCTTGGCTAGTAAATTCAGCTTGTGGCGAAATCACAGTAACAGGTTTATTCGTCTCAAGTTCACGAGTATCAGGAAATGCAGTAAGTTCATCGGTATGAAACTCCATTTGCCCTTGATTCATCAATTTAGTCGCCACGACTTGCTCACTGAGTACAACTTTTTTATTGTCATCTGTGCCATTTGCTTGTTTTGCAAAGAATGTTGCATCTACCGCACCATCTTTATATGCAGAGGCTTTCAGATTTACCAAGTGTGAGGTTTGTTTCTGCAAATCTTGCTCAAGACGATCGACCTGAGCACGAATATGCAATTTGCCTAATTCATCAGTTTGGGTGATCACAATATTTTCAGCAGAATACGTCATACTTTTAGACGAGTCTGCTTGAAGCTTGTTACCTTTACCACCGAAGTAGTAGTAACCGCCACTTATTGCGGCAATAACCACTGCCGTAACGTATAAAACTTTAGTATCCATAAGCGGAGATTCAATCCAGTGACGGCATCATAGTTTATTAATAAGGTGCACTTGCATATTTTTCAAGTAGTTCCTGGTATACGCCTTTAGATACCAACAACATGTCGCAAATTTCACGTACTGCACCACGACCACCCATAGCTTGAGTTACCAGATCAGCACGACGACGCACTTCTAAATGACCATTGGGTACAGTGACTTTCATCCCCGCAATTGCAAAAGCTGAAAGATCAGGCCAATCATCACCCATATACAAACAATCTGAAGGATCAATACCAAACTGAGCACACGCTTCTTTTAAAGCAACGCCTTTGTCTTCGCGACCTTGAAAAACCAAATCAACACCAAGGTCTGACATGCGCTTATCAACGATATTGCTCTTACGACCTGTAATGATGATAACTTTAATACCCGCTTTTTGAACCAGTTTCATACCTAGTCCATCACGAATATCAAATGATTTAATTTCATCGCCTGTATTGGTCAATGTAACAAAACCATCACTTAAAATACCATCTACATCTAATACCAATGCTTCAATGTGACGCGCTTGTTCTAGCAAAACATATGATGCCATTTAATTAATTTACCCCAGCTTGAATCAGATCATGCATGCTGATAATACCAATGACTTTATTGGCTTCATCAACTACAACAAATTGTGTAATTTTCTTTTCATTCATACGTTCTAACGCATGTACTGCACGAGCATCTTGTGAAATGGTCAATGGATTTTGAATCATTACATCAGACACGTGCATGTTTACATCAAAGCCTTGCTGCTTATCAATTAAACGACGCAAATCACCATCAGTAAAAATACCCAATAATCGATCCTGCTCATCAACAACTGTGGTTAAGCCAAGACGTTTGTTCGAAATTTCGTACAGAACTTTGTTCATTGGTGTATCTGGTGAAACTTTTGGTAAATCTTCACCTGTGTGCATTAAATGTTTTACATGCAGTAATAAGCGTTTACCCAAGGCACCCGCTGGATGAGATCGAGCAAAGTCATCCGATGTAAAGCCACGAGCATCTAATAAAGCCACTGCCAATGCATCACCCAAAGCAAGCGTTGCCGTCGTACTTGAGGTCGGTGCTAAACCTAATGGGCAAGCTTCTTGAATATTTCCAAGCGTCAATGCTACATCAGCATTTTGTGGCATCGGGCCTTTATCATCACCACTAATGGTAATAAGTGGAATCTCAAGATGTTTGATTAATGGCATTAACATCATAATTTCATCGCTCTTCCCAGAGTTCGAAATTGCAATGAGCACATCACCACTGACTAACATCCCCAAGTCCCCATGACCTGCTTCACCAGGATGCATAAAGAAGGAGGGCGTGCCAGTTGAGGCAAATGTAGCAGCCATTTTACGACCAATATGGCCTGATTTACCCATGCCTGTAATCACTAAACGACCACGACATTTTAAAATGTATTCGCATGCACGATCAAAACGCTCATCAATTTGAGTCGCTAATACCTGCAGTGCATGCTCTTCGATACGTAAAGTTTCTAATGCAACTTTTTGAAAATCGATTTGATTCGGCATATTTTGTGGATTCAAAACCTTTACACCTTACTAACTCGCCAACGAGTTAACCTTTAATAGGATTTCAGAATATTTTTAGACATTTTAGCATAACTAACAAAGTTCTACGTTTCAAAATATTGCTGCGAAATGTAATGTTTATTGTAATTTTTCAATTTTTTAGACAAAAAAAATCCTTATCTTTCGATAAGGATTTTTTCGTATTCTGGAGCGGGAAAGGAGACTCGAACTCCCGACCCCAACCTTGGCAAGGTTATGCTCTACCAACTGAGCTATTCCCGCAATGAGGTGAATTATAGAGAAATTCACACAACTGTCAACTCTCTATAATTTTATTTGTCTATTTAATCAGCACGACGCCAAATTGTACCTTGACGTGTATCTTCTAGAACAACACCCTGATCTAGTAAAGACTGACGGATTTCATCTGCTTTCGCAAATTCTTTGGCTTTTTTGGCATCTTTACGCTGTTGAATCAAATCTTCAATTTGTTCTTCAGTTAAACCCAACGTTTCTTGACCAATATCCGATTTTAAAAACTCATCAACGTTGTATTGCACTAAACCTAGGATATTGGTCAAGTGACGTAGCGTTGAATAATAAATACCCGCCTGCTCTGCATTTTCCTCTTTTACCGCACGATTGAGTTCTTTATTGATTTCAAACAAAATCGCAATTGCTTCAGGTGTATTGAAATCATCACGCATTGCAGCATTAAATTTTTCAACCAGCGCTTGGTCAAACTGTTGTGTCGACGCTTCACCATACGCTTGTTGATATGCTTTAAAAGAATGGTAGAAACGTGAAAGTGTGTTTTTCGCTTCTTTGAGAGCAACATCAGAATAGTTCACTGGGCTGCGGTAGTGAGACGATACAATAAAGTAGCGTACAACTTCTGGATGGAATTTTTCTATGACATCGCGAATCGTGAAGAAGTTGCCGAGTGATTTCGACATTTTTTCACCGTCTACATTAATGAAACCCGCATGCATCCAGTAGTTTACATACTGCTCACCTGTTGCTGCTTCTGATTGTGCAATTTCATTCTCATGATGTGGGAAGCTTAAATCTGCACCACCACCATGAATATCGAAGTGGTTGCCTAAGCAGCAAGTGGACATTGCTGAACATTCAATATGCCAACCCGGACGACCATTGCCCCATGGTGAAGCCCAAGACGGTTCATTTTCTTTGGCATGTTTCCAAAGTACAAAGTCAAATGGATGTTTTTTTTCTACTTCAACATCTACACGTTCTGATGCACCGGCTTGCATGTCTTCAAGTTTACGCCCCGAAAGACGACCATATTTTGCAAATTTTTCAACTTCAAAATACACATCACCATTGTTTGCAGGATATGCTGTTCCATTATCCACCAACGTACCAATCATATTTTGCATTTGATCAATATGATCCGTTGCTTTCGGTGAAGCATCTGGTTCCAAACAACCTAATTTTGCAAAATCCTCATTCATTGCATCAATAAAACGGCTCGTAAGATCTGAAATCTTTTCACCATTTTCATTGGCACGTTTAATAATCTTGTCATCTACATCTGTGATATTACGAACATATTTTACCTGCCAACCCTGGCTACGTAAAAAACGAATAATGTAGTCAAATGCAATAACAGTACGCGCATGCCCAATATGACAGTAGTCATATACAGTCATTCCGCAAACATACAAATCGATATGCCCTTCTTTTCGAGGTACGAATTCTACTTTTTTACGTTGCTCAGAGTTATAAAGAACAAAAGATTGCATAGCTGTTCAAAAGACTTCAATAAAAGGATGGTTCATCTTAACCTAAGCATTATTATTCATAAAGTTTTCAGAAGTGTTTTATTTCTATATTTTGATCTAATAATAAAAAGGCCAGCATTTGCTGGCCTTTTTATTTTATTTCACTATTTCAACTGGACATTGCACAAGTAACTCTTGAGTTTTTGGAGGCTTTGTTGCACAAACCTATCTGTAAAGGCTTTTTCAGCGATATAATTTTCAAATGAAGAAGCCTGCACACAAAATCTACCGCACAATCAATTGGCCCGCATATAACCGAGCACTTATGAGTCGCGGAAATATTGCCCTTTGGTTTGATCCTGCTACGCAATGGTATGCGCCATCAAAAGGCAAACAAGGGCGAAATCAAACCTACTCCGACGCAGCCATCCAATGCTGCTTAATGATTAAATCCTTATTCCGTCTGTCTTTACG
>NZ_VPDH01000011.1:0-60720 GCF_013417785.1 Acinetobacter sp. YH12227
CGCAAGAGATGCGATGGATGTCTGGTGATTTGTAGTCATAAATTTTAGTCCCCACTTGTTTTTAAGTGGGGACTAAATTAAGGCTTATAGGATGAATTCATAAGGTGTGTTCAGCGGACGCTTACCGAATGACACAATCTTTGCGGGAAGTGGTAATGACTTAATAGCAGCGGGTGCTGGTAATGATCAAATTCATGCTGGTGCAGGAAATGATTTAATTTCGAGTGGATTAGGTGTCGACACTGTCATTTACGAGGTATTGGATGATACAGATGCGACAGCAGGTCATGATGCTGATATTTGGATAGACTTTAATTTAGGTCATCAAAATGAAGGTACTTCTCTAGCAGATTTTGATGTCATTAAGTTTGGGGAAAAATTCTTCGATGGCTTATTTGATGTAAATCAAACTGATATTGAAAAATTTATACAAATTGAAGCAGATGAAAATAATCATGTGGTTCTAAAAGTTGACCGTGATGGTGACGGTGAGAAGTTCACATCGACCGCCTTGTTAGTACTTGAAAATCA
Organism: Acinetobacter sp. YH12227; assembly: GCF_013417785.1. NCBI lineage: Bacteria > Pseudomonadati > Pseudomonadota > Gammaproteobacteria > Moraxellales > Moraxellaceae > Acinetobacter > Acinetobacter sp. YH12227. The sequence goes on from NZ_VPDH01000011.1 coordinate 532, forward strand.
GCAGGGGCTAACATTGCAGCAACTGTTAGATCTGCATCAAATTATTATTGCTTAATTCCATATTTTTAAATCATAAAAAAAGCAGCCAATGGCTGCTTTTTTTGCTTAAGGCACTAGTATTTTCAGGTCGCGTAAAATACTACAGAGCTTAATCATTGGCATGCCCATAAGTGTTGTTTGGTCTTGACCGATCATTTCTTCAAAAAGACTGATACCCAAACTTTCACATTTGAAGCTACCTGCACAGTGTAAAGGCTGTTCAACTTCAACATAGCGTTCAATTTCCGCTAAGCCCAACTTACGAAATTTCACTTTGTAATGTTCAACCAAGGTGTGTTCAAACCCAGTCGATTGTTGCTGAACGCTAAGTGCAGTACTGAAATAAACGATTTTATCTGAGTTGGCTTGAAGCTGTTTGATGGCTTTTTCATTGCATAGCGGTTTACCAATAAAAATATCTGGTGCGCCTTCACGCCAAGCGACTTGATCTGAACCAATCACGATAGCTTCTGGATATTGTGCGGCGATAGCACGTGCTTTTTCAAAAGCCAATCGCTTTGCTAACTCGTCTGCGTGGTTTTCACCACGGGGACTTTCATCTATATCTGGTACGATTGAGTGATAATCAATCCGTAAACGGTCCATGAGGTCTTTACGGGTTTGGCTGCTAGAAGCCAATATGATTTTGGGAGTACTCATTACACTGCATATTCCATAAGTACATCAAGCGGAACATATGAAAGCGCCGCTTGGTGACACGCTTGTAATTTAACAGGTGGAGCAAAACCCTCTTGGTATGCTTCCACCCAGCGGGTCACACAGATACACCAAAAGTCACCAGGTTGTAAGCCTGGAAAACCGACTTCGGGTAAGGGTGTGATTAAATCGTTACCAACTTTTTGAGAAAAGTTTAAGAATTCAGATGTCATCTGTACACACATGGTGTGCTGACCTAAATCAGTCGTTGCTGTATGGCAAAAACCATTTCTAAAATAACACGTGATTGGATCAAAACAACAACTGGCGAGCGGCTCGCCCAAAACATTTAAACGATTTATTTTAGGGTCTGGATGAATCGACATAAGCGCTGAATCTTTATAAGGCTTTTGCCTATCATAACAAAACTTTTCGCCTGCATAGCTTTTCTGCAAAAGAAGCTAACGTTTTTTTGCATAATCATTTAAAATCGTGGCGTTTTGACATAAATAAAGAGAGCAATACATGAACTTTCAGCGTATGACTGACCTCGATTTGGCAGGTAAGCGTGTTTTGATCCGCGAAGATCTAAACGTACCGGTTAAAAATGGCGTGATTACAAGCGATGCGCGTTTACGTGCAGCATTGCCAACAATTAAAGCAGCGGTAGAAAAAGGCGCTGCGGTAATGGTGTATTCACACTTAGGTCGTCCTGTTGAAGGTGAACCTAAAGCTGAACAATCTCTAGCACCTGTTGCGGCTTACCTAACAGAAGCTTTGGGTCAAGAAGTTCAATTAATTACTGATTATTTAGATGGTGTTGAAGTCGCAGCTGGTCAAGTTGTATTACTTGAAAACTGCCGTTTCAACGTCGGTGAAAAGAAAAACAACCCTGAATTGGCTGCTAAATATGCTGCACTTTGTGACGTTTACGTTATGGATGCATTTGGTACGGCACACCGTGCAGAAGCATCTACTGAAGGTGTAGCACGTTGTGCAAAAGTTGCGGCTGCTGGCCCGTTACTTGCTGCTGAATTAGATGCTTTAGGTCGTGCGCTTAAAACACCTGAAACACCAATGGTTGCAATTGTTGCTGGTTCAAAAGTTTCAACTAAGTTAGATGTATTAACTTCACTTTCTGATATTTGTGATCAATTGATTGTTGGTGGTGGTATTGCGAATACCTTCTTAGCTGCTGCAGGCTTCAACGTAGGTAAATCATTGTGTGAAAATGATTTAATCGATACAGCAAAAGCAATTGCTGCAAAAGTTTCAGTGCCACTTCCAACTGACGTCGTGGTTGCAGATGCTTCAGAAATCAACTTTGATGATTTCTTGGGTTCATTAGCAGCAGCCAAAGCAACTGTGAAAAAAGTTGAAGACGTTGCTGATAACGACATGATTTTAGATGTCGGCCCAGAAACTGCAAAAGCATTTGCTGAAATCTTAAAAACGTCTAAAACTATTCTTTGGAATGGCCCAGTAGGTGTGTTTGAAGTTGATCAATTTGGTGAAGGTACAAAAACTTTGTCTTTAGCAATTGCTGAATCTGCTGGTTTCTCTATTGCAGGTGGCGGTGATACTTTAGCTGCAATCGATAAATATGAAGTTGCAGACAAAATTGGTTACATCTCTACAGGTGGTGGTGCATTCCTTGAATTTGTTGAAGGTAAAACACTTCCTGCAGTTGCTGCATTGCTTGATCGCGCATAATTTAAAATTTTCAATAAGATAGTGTATTCATTGAAAAGGCTAACTTCGGTTAGCCTTTTTTTATGGCTATTCATTTGAGCGTCATCAAAGTGCAATATTTCTGCAATAAAATTCTTCACAATACTTAAGACGTTGCAGTAGGTAACACCAATGAAATTAAAATTAGCTTTAGCTGTTCTTATAATTGCACCATTAACACTTACAGCTTGTGCTAAAAAAGAACAAGCACCAGCAGCGGGCACAGAAGCTTCTGCTGTTGCAACTGATGATGTACAAACTACACCTGAGCAGCAAAAAGCCATTGATGCACTTGATAAGCCTATATTAGACGAGAAAAATCAAGATGTTCCTGCAGAAGTAGCGAATGCACCTGCGGATGAAGCGACTGCTGATGCTGAAACAGCGGGTTCTGAAGCTGCTGCGCATTAAGAATGCAGTGTTTATTTAAAAAGTCCCTGCAAATGCAGGGTTTTTTTTTAAATAGTGTTATTTGTTGCTGAATTGAAATGATTGAACATGTAGAATATGCGGCATTACCTGGGAGGATATTATGGCTCTTATTTCATTGCGCCAGCTCTTGGATCACGCCGGCGAACATGCTTACGGCGTACCAGCATTCAACGTAAACAACTTAGAACAAATGCGTGCAATTATGCTTGCAGCAGATGCAACGAATTCACCTGTAATCGTACAAGCATCTGCGGGTGCGCGTAAATATGCAGGCGCTCCGTTCTTACGTCATTTGATTTTGGCAGCGATCGAAGAATGGCCACACATTCCAGTGGTTATGCACCAAGACCATGGTACAAGTCCTGACGTATGTCAACGTTCGATTCAACTTGGCTTTTCATCAGTAATGATGGATGGTTCACTTGGTGAAGATGGTAAAACTCCAACTTCATACGAATACAACGTAGACGTTACTCGTCGTACAGTTGCAATGGCACATGCATGTGGCGTTTCTGTAGAAGGCGAAATTGGTTGCTTAGGTAGCCTTGAAACAGGTATGGCGGGTGAAGAAGATGGCGTAGGCGCTGAAGGCGTTCTTGACCATTCTCAATTACTTACATCTGTTGAAGAAGCTCGTTCATTCGTATCAGATACGAATGTTGATGCGCTTGCTATTGCAGTAGGTACTTCACACGGTGCGTACAAATTTACACGTCCACCTACAGGTGACATTCTAGCAATTGACCGTATCAAAGAAATTCATGCTGCGTTACCAAATACGCATCTTGTTATGCACGGCTCAAGCTCTGTGCCACAAGAATGGTTAGCTGTAATCAATGAATATGGGGGTAACATTGGCGAAACTTACGGTGTTCCTGTAGAGCAACTTGTAGATGCAATCAAACACGGTGTTCGTAAAATTAACATCGATACTGATTTACGTCTTGCTTCTACTGGTGCAATGCGTCGTATGATGGCTGAAAAACCAGCTGAATTCGATCCACGTAAATTCTTTGCTGCGACTGTAGATGCAATGAAACAAATTTGTATTGACCGTTATGAAGCATTCGGTACAGCAGGTAATGCTGACAAGATTCGCCCAATTTCTTTAGAGAAAATGGTGAGTCACTATAAATAATCTTTCATAGATCGATTATTTTGTAAGAAAAGCCCACTTCATGTGGGCTTTTCTTTATCATAATAAAAAACTGTTTATTTACTTCACTTTAATAACAAGAGCATGCAATGGAATTAATTTTTGCTGCGGCAATATGCAGTGTCCTTGTTTCGATCGTACTGAAAGCATGTCGAGCGAAAGGTTTTAACCCTGTACAAATGATTACGTGGAATTATGCTTCGGCAAGTTTACTGTGCTTTTTATGGTTTAAGCCAGACTTAGCACACATCTCCATATATAAAACGCCATGGATTTTAATTGTCGCATTGGGTGTCCTATTACCGGCAATTTTTTACTGTCTTGCACGCTCTTTGCAAACAGCTGGTATTTTAAAGACTGAACTTGCACAGCGACTATCTGTGGTTTTATCGCTCTGTGCTGCTTATTTTGTTTTTAACGAATATTTTAATGCGATCAAGTTGGTTGGCATCGCATTAGGTGTATTGGCAGTACTGCTGATCTTATTTTCACAACGAAAAGGCAATGCCAATAATGATAATTCGGGGATTATTTTTTTATTAAGTGTATGGGCAGGCTATGCATTGATTGATGTATTGCTAAAATTCGCATCGGGTTTGGGCATGCAGTTTGCTGTAACACTCAATTTGGTCTTTATTTGTGCATTTATCCTGTCGTCGATTTATAACCTCGTCCAATATAGTAATTTAGGTCAAACTAAAAATATCATCGCAGGTTTGGGACTTGGGGTACTTAATTTTGCCAATATTGCACTTTATGTAAAAGCACATATGTTATTAAAAGAAACACCTGCAGTTGTTTTCGCAGGAATGAATATTTTGGTGGTGATTTTTGGTGTTGTTGCAGGACTGATCATCTTTAAAGAGCGCCTCAGAACTGCAACGGTATTTGGTTTGATTGCCGGTATTATGAGTGTCGTTTGCTTAGCATATGCCATGTCTCTTTAAGATAGCTTGACGCAAATATCATTGGATGATGGAACACATCTCCCATTTCTGCGACACCCATTAATAAGCCGGCTTTCTGACAATCAGGGCAAGTCGGGTAATGGTGATCTTCATATTGATAATGGTGAACATAGCAATGATTGCAGTGCGTGCACTCAAACTTCATGGGCATTTTAAGAAGATAGGACATGCTTCACCTCGCTGATATTGTTGTTTTGATAGATAGAACTCAGCAAAAAATAGACCAAGTCGCTGTAAAAATGGCCAAAATGGAGTTGCGATATTGTTTCAGAATATATGCAAAATAAAAAAAGCCCTCAGTTTAGAGGGCTTTGTTTTATTGGACTTATTTTATCGACTGAATTATTGAAAGCGTTGTAGGGTATTTTCTAAATAGCATTTGCCAATTGCGACAGGGTGCTTCCAAAGGTCTTGTTTTTCAATTGTCCCTTGCAATTGACCTGGTTTCTGACAGGTAGGGCAGTTTGGATAGCTATGTAGCATGTCGCTAAAATAACGCTGTATATAAACTGTATTACATGAGGTGCAATTAAATTTCATCGGTAATTTTATTGAAGTCGGCATGTGGGAGAGACCTAAGTTTATTTTGTGCAAAATATACGCGATAAATGTTTAATTAATAAGTCCCGAAATGACAAAAAAGGGACTTTAAAGCCCCTTTCGTCGGTTTTATAGAAGGATTAAAGGTGTGTGAAAATTTCTTCTGCTTTTAGGCGTGATTTTGGCAATTTTGCATTGAAATCATTTTCGCTGCGATAGCCTAAAGTCATAATAACCGATGGAATCAAGCCTTTTTCTGTCAAGCCTAACTCGTCGCTAATAATTGCTTCATCAAAACCACCAATTGGGGTTGCATCCACGCCTTCAATACCCGCAGCCAATAGCATTTGACCAAGTGCAATAAAGGTTTGATTTTCAGCCCAACGTTGAATATCACCTTTTTCATTGCGGTAATAGTCAACATACCCTGTACGACTATCTTTTTGACCTTGCTTGGCCTTGTCATCTTTAAAACGACCACTGAGGTCATCTTGGTTTAAAAGATTGTCTAAATGTTCAGAAGTAATATCCGCCTTAGTACAAAATAAAATCGTATGAGATGAGTCCAAAACTTTTGGTGCGTTATAGGCATATTTGCCAACAAGAGCTTGGGCAATGCGTTGTTTAGCAGCATCATTATCTGCAATAAAAAAGTGCCATGGTTGAATGTTAATTGATGATGGTGCTAAACGTAGTATTTGTAATAAACGCTCAAATTGTTCTTGTGGGATCTTTTTTTTAGGATCGTAAGCTTTTGTGGTGTAGCGTTGTTTTGATACGTTTAACAAATCCATCGTAATTCTCCAATTAGATATAGCGTTATTTTAACGGATTTAAGCACTTGAGGTCTAAGCAGTTTATTTTCCAACAATAGATCTTAGTCGTATAAGCTGTGGGGAATAGAGCTAAATATAACAATTTATAGTGAAATATTACTGTATTAGAGTTATATAAAATCATGACATAGATAAATGCTATTGGTACTTTTTGCCAAAAGGCGTTTAATCAAGATGAGTGAATCATAGTTTTAGCATGAGTAAACAGCGATGGATTACACCAATCATTTTAAACAGAAGCTAAAAACCGAACAGCAGATTGGTTTGTGGGTGGGCCTAGCGGATGCCTATGGAACTGAGATTGCAGCCAATGCAGGTTATGACTGGTTGTTAATTGATGGAGAACATGCGCCTAGTGATTTGCGTACCACATTATCACAATTACAAAGTATTGCCGCTTATCCTTCACAAGCAGTCGTACGACCACCAATTGGTAGCGTGCAACTAATTAAACAATTATTAGATATTGGTGCACAGACCCTGTTAATACCAATGATTGAGACCGTTGAACAGGCTGAATTGATGGTAAAAGCAGTGCGTTATCCACCCGAGGGTATACGTGGTGTAGGAGCGGCACTTGCACGTGCGACACGTTGGAACAGTATCCCAGACTATTATGCGATTGCACATGAAAATATTTGTCTATTGATTCAAATTGAGTCTGTAGAAGGGATAAAAAACCTAGACGAAATTTTAAAAATTGAAGGCATTGATGGTGTATTTATTGGTGCTGTAGATTTGTCTGCAACGATGGGTTATCAAGGTAATCCAAATCATCCTGAAGTACAAAAAACAGTCATTAATGCAATTCAACGTATTCGTGCCGCGGGGAAGGCAGCAGGGATATTATCAACCTTGCACGAAGCAACTCAAAAGTACTTGGAGCTCGGAACAGAATTTGTAGCTGTGGGCGTTGATACCAGTGTGTTAATGAACTCGCTAAAAGAATTGCTATCTAAATACAAAGCAGATGCGCCTGTTGTAAAATCTGAAGGTGGTTATTAAATTTCTAAAATTTAAATACTTATATATCTGAAAAAGCGGCTGATGAAGTCGCTTTTTCTTTACTATAATTTTTGGTAGTGTTTAAAAGCTAACAGCTAATTTAAGTTGTGAGTTATATTGATAAGACTATTTTTAGCAGATACATGTTATATAAGTTTGCTTTTTTGTTGGGAATGGTGTATAAAACGGCCACTTCAGAGTAAGTATTGTTCTTACTATTTTTTTTAGCTTTTTGTGATTTATTTTTTCAGTCGTTTTAATTAATTTGAATCTGAAAATAATTGATGTACCCACATACTGTAACAACAGAAATATTATTAAATTTGTTTTTATTAATCTCTTCGCGTTCAATCACAAAAGCTCATATCATGAGTGAATATTTTGAAAAATTTAAATGAAAGTTATATCGCAACCGCTGTAAATGGTGGCGAAATCAGTGTGAAATTAATTCCGTTACAACGTAAGCAAAGTACACCGAATGGTTTTATTATGGTGGATGTTGGTCAAATGGTTGAGCTTGAATCGGGACAAATTTTACCGTTAAATATGGATGGTAAAAGCTTCTATACAGGCATTAATCAAATGTATCGTTTGTAATAGAAATAAAAGTTTAAACTTAGTTTTATAAAAAAGTGGTGTTTAATAACACCACTTTTTTAATTCTAGGGAGTGAATGGTTTGTTCAAGCTGAATTTCTAAAATCTGCGCTTCATGTTCACGCCAATCACCTAGAACGATTCGTTTTTTATCTTGTATCTGATGAATATTTGGGCGATGCGTATGTCCATGAATCAATACATCGACATTTTCTAGCGCCAAATTTACAGCTTGTGCATTTACATCCATAATGTCATAGGACTTCACTTGCTTGGTTTCGGCACTTTTTTTACGGAAGCCATTGGCAATTTTTTGCCTGAAGCTCAGCGGCAGACTTTTTAAAAAGCCGAGTAAAAGTGGATTGCGAATAATCTTTCGAAATTTCTGGTAAGACACATCATCGGTACAGAGTAAGTCACCATGTTCTAAACGGATTTTGATTGTCCCAATACTTAGATGATCGATGTCTTGAAGTAAATGGCCGTTAAATTTATCTAAGAATTTTTGACCCAGTGCAAAATCACGATTGCCGACTTGAAAGTAAATTTGATTGTTAGCTTCGGTAAAGACTTTTAAGGCATGAATGATTTCGTCTAACCACGGGGCAGTGAAGTCATCACCAATCCATGCATTAAACCAGTCACCTAAAATATAAAGCTGGGTATTTTGATTTTTGTATTGATCTAACAAAGCTAAAAACCCCCGAACGAGTCGAGGGTGTTCAGGTGACAAATGTAAATCAGAGATAAACAGATAGGTCACGGATCTTTTCCTTGTCATCCTCAAGGTTTCTCTAGATAGAGAAACCTTTTTCATTACTCCATTTTAAAGCGATGCTTTAAAACTCATAAAGAATGGAGAGGACGTTTTTTTATTCAGAAATGATTTTAGCTGATTCGATCACAACGTTCTCGAGAGGAACGTCTGCGTGGTAGCCACGGTTACCAGTACGAACGCCTTTGATCGCATCAACAACGTCAAGACCTTCAGTTACTTTACCAAATACTGCATAACCCCAACCTTGTGCTGTTTTACCAGTGTGGTTAAGGAAAGAGTTGTTTTTCACGTTAATGAAGAACTGAGCTGAAGCAGAGTGAGGAGCTTGAGTACGTGCCATAGCAATTGTGCCAGCATCATTGCTTAAACCGTTGTCAGCTTCGTTTTCAATAGAATCACGAGTCGTTTTTTCTTTGAAGTTTTCATCCATGCCACCGCCTTGGATCATGAAACCATCAATTACACGGTGGAAAATAACGCCGTCATAGAAACCGTCACGAACATACTGTAAGAAGTTTTCAGCAGTTTTAGGTGCTTTTTCAGTGTTAAGCTCAAGAACAATACGACCTTTATTGGTGTTTAATTCAACTTGAGGAAAACTCATTGTGTAATCTCCTATACATGGACATGAAAGCCATGGGTTTTTTGGTTGTGAGAAGCATAAGCAAACTGTAAACTACAAGGCAAGTAAAAACGTTACTTTCTTTGTTAAAAATGAAGAAAAGCGTTTTAATTGTCCTATTTTTCAATTTATAAGTGATTTTATTACCATGAAGCCAAATGATGTTGTTTCATCCCTGCCTAACAATCCGACAATAAATAGCAATGCCCCTGTCGAAGCTGCGCAGCAGGAACAACAGCCTGGCTTAGACTTTGTACGTCAGGTCATTACTGATGATTTATCTGCCGGTCGTACCCAGAAAGTGGTGACACGTTTCCCGCCAGAACCAAATGGTTATCTACATATTGGTCATGTTAAAGCGATTTGCTTAAACTTCGGTATTGCAGATGAGTTCAATGGTTTATGTAACCTGCGTTTTGATGATACGAACCCAGATGCTGAAGAACAAGAATATGTAGATGGTATTGCCAACGATGTGAAATGGTTAGGCTTTGAGTGGAACGGCGAGCCACGTTATGCGTCAAGCTATTTTGATCAGCTTTATACTTGGGCAGTTCAATTGATTGAACAAGGCGATGCTTATGTCGATTTGCAGTCACCAGAAGAAATTCGTTTAAACCGTGGTAACTTCGTAGAACCAGGTAAAAACTCACCACAACGTGATGCTTCTGTAGAAGAAAATCTTGCGCGTTTTGAGCAAATGCGTAACGGCGTGTTAGGTGAAGGTCAGGCTGTCCTTCGTGCCAAAATTGATATGACATCACCTAATATTCATATGCGTGATCCTATCTTGTACCGTATTTTACATTCGGAACATCACCAAACTGGTGATAAGTGGAAAATGTATCCAATGTACGACTATGCGCATCCTTTATCAGATGCCATTGAAGGCGTAACGCACTCACTTTGTACATTAGAATTTGTTGATCACCGTCCATTCTACGATTGGGTTGTAGAAAAAGTTAAATCACCAGCTGTACCGCGTCAGTATGAGTCAAGCCGTTTAAATGTCGATTACACCATTACCTCTAAGCGTAAATTACGTAAATTGGTTGAAGGCGGATTTGTAAATGGTTGGGATGATCCACGTATGCCAACTGTTGTCGGTATGCGTCGTCGTGGTTTTACACCTGAAGGTCTACGTGATTTCTGTAAGCGTGTTGGCGTTACTAAAGTTGATGGTAGTATTGTTGATGTTGCAATGCTCGAATATTGCATCCGTCAGTCTTTAGAAAATACTGCTGCTCGTGGTATGGCTGTGTTAAATCCACTAAAAGTGACTTTAACCAACTTGCCTGAAGCAATGGATTTAAGCCATGCGCGCCATCCAAACGTAGATATGGGCGACCGTATCATTCCATTGACACAAGATATTTACATTGACCGTAAAGACTTTGAAGAAGTGGCACCGAAAGGCTTTAAACGTCTTATTCCGGGCGGTGAAGTACGTTTACGTCATGCTTATGTAATTAAGTGTGATGAAGTGATTAAAGATGCGAATGGTGAAGTGGTTGAGCTGAAATGTTCAATTGACCCTGAAACTTTAGGTAAAAACCCTGAAGGCCGTAAAGTGAAAGGTGTCGTACATTGGGTTTCTGCGAGTAAAGGTGTTGCAGCTGAAGTTCGTATTTACGACCGTTTATTTACTGAATCTGATCCTGAAGTAGGTGATGACTTCCTCACTAACTTAACACCTGAATCTTTAAAAGTGGTTCAAGCTGTGATTGAGCCTGCGCTAGCTGAAGCTAAACCTGAAGATCGTTTCCAGTTCGAACGTGAAGGCTACTTTGTTGCAGATCAATATGATCATACAAGCGAAAAACCTGTGTTTAACCGTATTTTGGACTTAAAAGATAGCTTTAAGCCAGCTAAATAATACCTGTGTGTGAAATTGATATGAGCCCGAAATGTGAGAGTGCATAAAGGCTCATTAAGTTTTCGCTAAGATAAAAGCCCAACTTCGGTTGGGCTTTTACATGCTGCAAGTTTTGATTTCTCACGCATTTAAGGGATCTATCACCGTGATCATCCGTAATAAAAATAACAGTTTCAAATTACTCTTTGCTTGGCATGGCACAATTTTGCCAAAAGTAATGCCTGCACTGATGGTGGTGGTTTGTTTATCTGCATTATTGGTGTATTTAAGTGCCGAACATTTTTTGATGTTGCCTGAAGTACCTGCCATTGGTTTTACGATTTTTGGTGTGATTCTTTCAATATTTTTAAGTTTTAGAAATACGGCGTGTTATGACCGTTGGTGGGAAGGTCGTAAACTTTGGGGCGCTTTAATTGCCAATACACGGCATATTATCCGTGATAGTTATGTATTAGATGACAATCAGCGTCAGGTCTTAATGTACCGTGTCATGCTATTTTGTTATTTATTACGAGATCGTTTACGCCACCAGAGCCAGCCTATCGCGCATTTTCAAGATAAGGTTCAACTGACAGCCGAACAGTGGCAGCAATGTACTCAACATATCAATGCGCCACAGTACTTATTGGAAATAATTCAAAAGAACTTAGTGCAGAACTATAAGCAGGGGCAAATCAGCGATATTATTTATAGCACTTTAACCCGTCATACCGTGGCAATGGGCGATATTCACGCAGGTTGTGATCGAATTATGAGTACACCTTTACCGTTTTCATATTCGGTGCTATTACATCGGGCGGTATATTCATTTTGTTTGATTTTGCCTTTTAGTTTGGAAGCCAGTCTGGGGATTTGGACACCTGTGATCGTGGCTTTAATCGCTTACTTATTTTTAGGTTTAGACGCTTTGAGTGCAGAACTCGAAGAACCTTTTGGACTACAAGAAAATGACTTACCGCTTGACTCTATCGTGAGAAATATCGAGCGTGAAATGTTAAGTAGTTTGAATGAAGAATTGCCGCCTGTAATTGAGCCACATAACAGTAACTTACGCTAAATCTAGAATTTATTTAGCTAAATTGGGTGAAATAAACCACGGAAAGTCATGTTGGAAATACTGCTCTAAATGTTGGATTAAGGCTTGAACTTTTGCGGGTACAAAATTTCGATGAGGGATAACTGCATAGATAGCGGTACTTTGTACTTGCAAACTCGGCAGAATTTGAATGAGACGGTCAGATTGCAGGTCATTGTCTACATGCCATAAAGAATGATTCGAAATACCTAAACCTGCCAGTGCAGCTTGGCGCACACCTTCACCCGAATTAATTTGATAATGACCTGAGACAGGGATTTGAATGACCTGCTGCTCTTGAATAAAATTCCAAGTCTGCATTAACCCCTTGGGATATTTTTGTAAGATACAGTTGTGCCGAGATAAATCATCTAGCGTTTTTGGTTCGCCCGCCTGTGCAATATAGCTTGGCGATGCACACAGAATACGTTTATTTAAACTCAGCGGTTTAGCAATTAATGATGAGCTCTCAAGTTGTCCAATACGAATGGCAAGATCGATCCCTGAACTGATTAAATCTAAGTTCTGATCTGTTTGTTCAATATCTAAAGTTAAATTTGAATGTTTTTGAGCAAACGCTGCGAATGCTTGGCTGAGAATACGATTGCCAAAGACTTCAGAGCAGGTGATTTTTAGCGTGCCATAAAGTACTAGCGGCTGAGTATTCAATTGATTAAGTAATGAATTAAATTGTTGGAGTAGTGGATAACCCTGTTCAAGCAACATCGCACCTTCTTGTGTCAGATGAAGCTGTCGCGTGGTGCGATGAAAAAGCCGAACTTTTAAATGTTGTTCGAGTCGCATAAGGCGGGCACTGGCAACTGAAACTGAAATGTTGGCTTCATTGGCGGCCTGGCTGATTGAACCCAGTATTGCCATACGGCTAAATAGATTAAAGTCTTCAGTCTGCATTATCAAAAAATTCAAGAAAGTATTTCTAGATATTCATAGTTTTTCAAATAATGTTCAGTACTTATTCTGTGTATAAATTCAACACAGGACAGTAAAAATGAACTATCGAAATCTAGGTCTATCTGGCTTACTTGTATCAGAGTTTGGCTTTGGTGCCGGTACTTTTGGTGGGCAAGGCCCGATATTTTCAGCTTGGGGACAAGCCAACTTAGCGGAAGCTCAACGAATGATTGATCTTTGCATAGATCATGGGGTGAACTATTTCGACACCGCAGATGCATATTCCAATGGGGCATCTGAGCAGATGTTGGGTGAATTGCTTGGGTCGAAACGCCAAGATGTAATTATTTCCACCAAAGTTGGAATACGTTTACAGGATGGAATTAATCAAGGTGGATATTCAAGAAGCTATTTAATAGCCGCCGTAGATGCTTCTTTAAAACGATTAGCTACAGATTATATTGATGTTTTACAACTGCATCAGTTTGACAGTATGACATCGCTTGAACAGTTGATGAGCACGCTTGATGATTTGGTTCGAAGTGGCAAAGTTCGTTATATCTGCGCTTCGAATTTTTCTGGTTGGCAATTGATGAAAGCGCAATCAATCGCACAGCAACAAGGCTATGAGAAATTAAGTGTGCATCAAGTATATTATTCTTTAATTGGGCGAGACTATGAATGGGAGTTCATGCCGGCACAACACGATCAGCATATTGGTGCCGTGGTGTGGAGTCCTCTGGGCTGGGGGCGCTTAACGGGGAAATTTGATCGTGAACATGCAATACCTCAGCAAAGTCGATTACATGAAACAGCGCAATTTGCCCCGCCTGTAAACCAAGAAAGATTATTTGCTGTGCTCGATGTGATGAATGAAATCGCCCTAGAAACACAGCGTTCGATACCGCAGATTGCTTTAAATTGGCTCAAAACACGTCCAACGATTTCTAGTATTTTGATTGGTGCGCGCAATGAAAAACAACTAATCGATAACCTTGCGGCTCTAGAATGGTCATTAACTTTAGAGCAGTTAGAGCGACTAAACCGTGTGAGTGCAGTCTATCCGCCGTATCCATACTATCCGTATTGGAATGGGCAATTTAGCGAAAAAAATCCAACTTTGGTGTCTTCGCAATTCATACATACAAATTGAATGTCTAATTCATCAATAACAAATCAGTGATAGCCATATTTGGAACGTATGTGCTATCACTGATAGAAAACAACGTAGGATAAAACATGGGTACCGTGATCGAAACGCAAATGCTAATCCGAAAATCCGTCAATATTGTGTTCAATGCTTTTGTTGATCCATTAATTACCACTCAGTTTTGGTTTAATGAATCATCAGGATATTTAGAAGCAGAAAAAACTGTTCAGTGGTATTGGCCTAAATATAAGGCGTCAGCAGAGGTAAATGTTTTAAAAATTAAAGAAAATGAGTTAATTCAGATTGAGTGGGGAGAACCTAAAACCAAAGTAGATTTTATTTTTGAAAAAATCACCAGTATGCAAACCTATGTCAAAATTAGAAATTATGATATTCCTTTGCAGGATCAAGCGCTCATCGACTTTGTGATTGATAGTACAGGCGGTTTTACCACAGTATTGGATGCAGCTAAAATCTATTTAGAACATGATATCGTAACAAAACTGGTTGAGGATAAATTTCCCCCATTTACAGAAGAAACTACGGCCAAAGCGTGATATTAGCGATTTTTATGTTGTGGTGGCTTTAAATAGCTCGCAGGCATTTGCATCTTGGCTTTTTCGCGTAATTTCTTTTTAATATAAAATACTAAAGCGAAGCAGGTTGTGGTGACAGTAAGCATCATGCTGCTCATATAACTCATAATTGAGCTGACGTAACCAATTGTGGTCAGGCGATTCATCATGCGAAATACTTGAGGGCTGCTTTCTACGCCAGTTATCGCCCAAGTACACAAATGCTCGCAGTTATTAATAATCAGATGATAATTGTTTTCATGCATACGAGAACGCATACGGCGTACTACTTTTCGACCCTTAAATTTTGGCTGGCTATAATGTTGAACCATTATTTTTTTGCCATGACTAAATCGGTCGATAGTGGTGATTTCAATAGGATGTTTTTTAAATAGGTGCGCAAAACCTGAGTAATGAATCACTCGTCCACGACCAGCATAGATACCATGATGGGTATAGCCGAAGTGTTTAACAATCAGATGTGCTCCTAATGGATAACCATCTTTCTGCGCGTGCATACTTATGCCAATCCTACTTTGATATCCAAACAATTTTTAAGTATTAGTCTACTTTTAATCTGTGAATTAATCGACTATTTTAGCGGGGATTTCATCGTATTTTTGATCAATTTTGTGTATATGGGGAGGGATGTAGCGTGTACTTAGAATATTTAAAGACAAGTGTAAAAATTTTGAGTGCGCTACTCATTATAAACCTCGGTATTGCTTCGACTTATGCAGAAAGTAGCGTTCGGGTATTTCAGGTTAAAAAACCGATTTTAGCGGATGTTGTCGAAATTGGTGATTTTAAAAATTTAAAACTTCATTTGAATGATACAAATAGTCAGCCCTACCAATTTATTTCACGACTTGCAGCAGATTTGCAAAAGAACTGTCGTACTATGCAGTTTGCAATGAATGCAGGTATGTACCACGCAGATTTGAGTCCTGTCGGCCTATATATTGAAGGTGCTGTAGAAGAGAAAGCTTTAAATCGCGCAACACGTGGTTTTGGTAATTTCTTAATACAACCGAATGGTGTCTTGGCCTGGAATCATGCACAAGCCAAAGTTGAAACTACCCAAAGTTATGCGAAATCATCATTTAAAGCCTTATATGCGACTCAGTCTGGCCCCATGTTGGTGATCAATGGTCAGATTAATCCAAACTTTATTAAAAATTCAGATTCATTAAAAATACGTAATGGGGTAGGGATTAAAGACGGTAAGTTGTATTTTGTGATAACAAATGAGCGTGTCTCTTTCTACAATTTTGCAGATTACTTTAAAACGACGCTTGGTGTGAAAAATGCCTTGTATTTAGATGGTTCGGTTTCAAGTGCATATATTGGTGAACTTAAGCGTAATGATCAGTTGAGGCCCTTAGGACCAATTGTTGCATATAGCCAAGTATTTAATTGTCGTTAGTCTTAGATGGGTATTTAAATGTCGTTTGAGCTTGATAGATGATCAAAGCTCAAACCTATGTAGTTTGTAGGCCATTTTTTGCCAGTTATTTCCAATCTATTTATTTGCCGACTAAACCTAGAAAATTAGATTGTGTTTGGCAGATTTGAATGGCTTCTTCTTTAGAATGCTTTTTAATCCCGTCTTCAAATTGAACTTTTTGTTGTTTAATTTGCTCTTCACTCAAGCCCATTTGCTTGGAAAAGGATTCGAGTTTTTCCCATGACTCTTCGCACTCTTTGGGCATATTGCTACATGCGCTCAGGCTGAAGCAAACAGTGGTCATTAAGGCTAAAGTTAAATGATTCATTTTTCTATTCCGTTGTTATCTACGTTTTATTTGTATGGTTTAATATGCTAAGTATTAAAATAAATTTATTTAAAATAACAATTTATGGATTTTAATTATAGTGTTTGTTTGGCAAATAGCGAGCAATATCTTTATGGCTTTGTCCATAGCATTGGAGAAGCGCTAAGCTTTACATGCTAGAAATGATGGAGTCGCGTAAAATAATGGGTCTATATTTTAAGCATATACATCAGACATGAAAAAAGGCATGCTGCCAAAACAGTATGCCTTTTTGATCTTGCTCTATTCAGATGTTACTGAAGAGGTAGATGCTGGATTTCATTGAGTTCCTTGCGGCTATAGCCTCGTGCTGCAAGCACTTTTTTAATACCAAGGATGACATCTTCATCTGTTGCTTTTGTAAGAGCAGCAATAAGCTGTTCATTGGTTTTACAAGAGCAATCATTTTCAACACAGGCAATTTGATTCTTATGCCCGTTTTGCTGTTCATTTGAGAACAACTTTTGCCAAAAACTCATAGAGCCTTCATTTACGACCTAACATAGGACGAAATA
This sequence comes from Acinetobacter sp. YH12227, assembly GCF_013417785.1. Lineage (NCBI taxonomy): Bacteria > Pseudomonadati > Pseudomonadota > Gammaproteobacteria > Moraxellales > Moraxellaceae > Acinetobacter > Acinetobacter sp. YH12227. Next base: position 17,809 of record NZ_VPDH01000011.1, read on the forward strand.
TAACCAATCTATTAAATAAAGCAAGACTACTAAAGTGATATTTTAATCAATTGAACAATCGTTTTTTCGATTGGACTTTTGATGTTATGTCTTTTAATAGGCATATTTGAGTGGTGTTCAACGCATGTTTTTGCAATATATAAGAATTTTAGTAAATTAAAAGGGAGCTAAATTTAAGCTCCCTCAATGACATTTGTATGACATGAAATAATTTGTTTAAATTTTTTCAAGTAAAACGCCAGATTCCACATGGTGGGTGTAAGGAAATTGATCAAACAAAGCAAATTGGGTAATTTTGTGAGTTTGTGCTAATTGCTGCAAATTGTCATGCAGCGTATCTGGGTTACATGAGATATAGATAATACGTTCAAAGCGCTGTAGGAGCGTTAAAGTATCATCATCAATACCTGCACGTGGCGGATCGACAAATACTGTATCGAAGTCGTAGCTCGCAATATCAATTTCAGCTTCTTCTAGACGACGGAATTCACGTTCACCGTTATAAGCTTGGGTAAATTCTTCTGCTGAAAGTCGAGCAACTTGAATGTTATCTATGTTGTTTTTTTCAATATTCCATTGAGCAGCATATACAGATGACTTGGCTAGCTCTGTTGCGAGCACACGATTAAAATGCTTAGACAATGGCAAAGTAAAGTTACCATTCCCACAATAAAGTTCTAATAGGTCTTTATCAGACTGCTTCGCGGCATTACAAGCCCATTCCAACATTTTTTGGCAAACGCGTGCGTTAGGCTGTGTAAAGCTACTTTCGATTTGTTTGTATTGATAGCTTTGATCAAAAACCTGAAGCTCTTCGACAACGTAATCATCTGTCAAAATGACACGCTGGCCACGGCTACGACCATAAATTTTGATATTTAATTTATCTGACAGTGCTTTTGCAGCAATTTCCCATTCTACATTGAGTGGGCAGCGATACACCAGTGAAACCAGCATTTCGCCTTTTAAGGTTGCTAGGAAGTGAACTTCAAATAAGCGTTTCGATAAAATTTCAGTCGCTTTTAGTTCATTCAAAAGAACTGGCATTAAAGCATTAATGCTTTTATCTGCAATTGGAAATTCATCAATGCGAATGACTTGTTTTTGATTATCTGCATCACGTTCAAACATTGCATAGAACATATCATCTTCAGTATGCCAAATACGGAATTCCGCACGCATACGAAAGTTATGTTCTGCAGAAGAGAAAACTTCTAAAGAGGGAGGATTGTATTTTGAAAATTGAGCCGTGATACGCGCAACTTTGGCATCAAGTTGTTGCTGATAAGTTGAAGTCATATGCAGTAAAAAATCGCAAACATATTAAAAAAAGTCATGTTAGCAAAATTAGCCTCATAAGACTAAATTAATTGTCGTTAATTCGGGGATATCATTTGTCATGGTAGGATTTAACGCGCGTTAATTTTAAAATATTTATCGCGTTATTTGCATAAAAAAACTCAGTCTTTATGGAACATTCATAAAGACTGAGCAAGCCGAGGAAAAAGTTAACTCATTGTCATTAAGCTGGCATTACCGCCAGCCGCAGCTGTATTGACACTAATTGCACGTTCAATGACGAAGCGTTCAATTGGAATATCAAAATTGCCTGAGTTTAAATGGGTGATACCAATAATTGTACCTTCACGTGAAGCAATCACTTGCTGTAATTTAAGTAACTCATTTTTTTCACCATGATGTAATATCGCATCAAAGTCACCGTTATAAAGATCGGTAATTACTTTGAATTGATCCATCAGTGTTTTAGGCATGCTACTTAAATACTTCAGCACAAAAGTATTCTCCGCTAATACGACAGGTTGGCTGCCTACAGAGAGTATTGCTGCAAGTTGATGTAGTTGATCGACATCGTTTTGCGCTAAGGAAAGTACACGTGAACGTGGCAAAATTGCGTATTGGTTATTTTCACCTGTTGGGCCTTGTAGTTCAAAACTTTGTCCAGCAGCAATTGCATTTGGAGGTGTGAGTTGTATTTGAGCAAATTGCTGTGCCGCCCAAGTCTTAAATGCATCATAAGCAGGGAAGTGAGCTGTTGGCGTTTCTACTTTTGCTGCATAAGGTGTAGCGAGTTTCTTTTCAGATACTTGATGCATTAAACGATAGAGATAAAGCGGACCACCTGCTTTCGGGCCAGTACCTGATAAGCCTTCACCACCAAATGGTTGTACACCAACGACAGCACCTACAATATTACGGTTAATGTATAAGTTACCCACTTCTGCATGAGCAATGACTTTTTGAATGGTGTCATCAATACGGGTATGTAGACCCATGGTTAGGCCATAGCCTTTTTGATTAATTTGCTCGAGTAGGTTTTCAATCTCACCATATTTATAGGTAATAAGGTGCAGTACTGGACCAAAGACTTCACGTTCTAAATCATTCAAATTAGGCAGTTCAATTAACGTTGGTGGAACAAACGTTCCAGCAGTCAATTCGCTCGCATCTGCATTAAACATGATTTGATGAACTGGATAGCCTTTGCTGCGCATTTTATCAATGTGGCGTTGAATGTTTTGCTGAGCTTCAACGTCAATAACAGGGCCAATATCAGTTTTTAACAGACTTGGATTGCCTAAATGAAGTTGCTTCATTGCGCCCTTAAGCATAGTACGTACAATATCAACATTATCTTCTTGAACACATAAGATGCGTAGTGCAGAGCAACGTTGACCTGCGCTGTCGTAGGCTGAATTTACAACATCTAATACAACTTGTTCAGTAAGTGCAGAAGAGTCGACAATCATGGCATTTTGACCGCCTGTTTCAGCAATCAGAGCAACACTTTCACCAAATTGGTTGAGGCGCTGTGCAGCGGTTTTTTGCAAAATACGTGCAACTTCGGTTGAACCGGTAAACATGATGCCTTGAATACGATTATCACTACTGAGCTTGGCACCCACTGTTTCACCACGGCCTGGAAGCAGTTGTAATACATCTTGTGGAATGCCGGCTTCCCATAGAATTTTTACTGCTTGAGCAGCAATTAATGGGGTTTGTTCCGCAGGTTTTGCAATAACGGTATTCCCTGCAACCAATGCGGCAGCAATTTGTCCTGAGAAAATCGCTAATGGGAAATTCCAAGGACTAATACATAACACAGTACCCAGCGGTGTGATTTGCGTATCTTTTACAAGATCAATCATTTGTGCGGCATAGTAGCGAAGGAAGTCGACTGCTTCACGAACTTCTGCAATGGCGTTGGTGTAGGTTTTACCGCTTTCACGAGATAGTAAAATCATGAATGGCTGTAACTGAGCTTCCATCAAATCTGCTGCACGATTTAAGCAGGCTGCACGTTCATCTTTTGGACGGTTTTGCCATGATGTTTGGGCTGCTACAGCATGATTTAAAGCAAGATCTGCTTGTTCAATACTAGCTTCGACCACTTGACCAACGATATCTTGATGATTTGCTGGATTAACGATTTGAATTGCATTTTCATTGCTAAGATCGTGAAAAGCAGCTCCCATTGCTTGAGCTTGCCATTGAACTTTGGCTAATTCGATTGCGGTTGTATTTAAAGCAGACAAATCATGGTCGTTAGCGAGGTCTAAACCTTTTGAATTAGTACGGTTGTGGCCGTATAAATCTTTTGGATAGGGGATAGATAAATGCTTTGCACCAACTACATTTTCATTTTTTGCTGCCGCTAAAATGGTTTGACGTGGTTCTTCAATTAAATCTTCAATTTTAAGATTTTTGTCAGCAATACGGTTTACGAAAGAGGTATTTGCACCATTTTCCAATAGTCGACGCACTAAGTACGCTAACAACGTTTCATGGTTACCAACAGGGGCATAAATACGGCAAGGAATGCCCAATTTATTTTCAGATTTAGCACCAACAACTTGTTCATAAAGAGGTTCGCCCATACCATGTAGGCATTGGAATTCGTATTGGCCTGGATAATAGTGTTCAGGTTGTGCTAGTTGATAAATCGTTGCCACGGTTTGAGCATTATGGGTCGCAAATTGTGGGTAAACTTGCTCAGGAGCAGCCAATAGTTTTTTCGCACATGCAACATATGAAAGGTCGGTGTGCACTTTTCGGGTAAAGACAGGGTAGTCAGTCATTCCTTCAATTTGTGCTTTCTTGATTTCGCTGTCCCAATATGCACCTTTAACTAACCGAATCATCAGGCGTTTTTGACTACGCTTTGCCAAATCAATGACATAATCAACAACATAGAAGCAGCGCTTTTGGTAAGCCTGAATAACAAAACCAATGCCTTTCCAGTCTTCAAGTTTTGGCTCAAAGCACAGACGTTCTAACAATTCTAAAGAAATTTCTAAACGATCGGTTTCTTCGGCATCAATGTTTAAACCGATGTTGTAATGTTTCGCAAGTTGAGCGAGTTCAAGTACTTTGCCATATAATTCATCATGCACACGGTCCATTTGCGAACGCTGGTAACGTGGATGTAAGGCAGACAATTTAATTGAAATGCCAGGGCCATTATAGACGTCTTTACCTGCTGACGCTTGACCAATAGCATGAATGGCATCGGTATAGTCTTGGTAATAACGTTCAGCATCTGGATCGGTTAATGCTGCTTCGCCCAACATGTCATAAGAATATTGGAAGCCTTTATCTTCAAGTACTTCTGCATGTTTTAATGCTTCTTCAATCGTTTCACCTGTAACAAATTGCTCACCCATCATGCGCATTGCCACATCGACAGCTTTACGAATAATGCCTCGGCCGCTTCGCGCTAAAATACCAGTGAGCAGGCTAGATAGGCTTTTTTGTTGTGGCGTTTCCATTAATTTGCCTGTCAGCATTAAACCCCAAGCTGCTGCATTCACAAACATCAAGCTGCTTTGGCCAACATGGTCTTTCCAGTTACCTTGGTTAATTTTGTCTTTGATTAAAAGATCACGCGTGGCTTTATCTGGAATACGCAGCAGTGCTTCAGCCAAACACATCAATGCAATGCCTTCTTGTGAAGAGAGTGAGAACTCTTGCAATAGACCTTGAACAATACCTGCCTTGCCGCTACCGCTCTTACGTTCACGTAATGAATGGGCTAAGTCGAAAGCCAGTTTTTGAATCTGTTCGCAAATTGGAGAGGGAATTTCACTGTGTGCTAAAAGGTTTTCGACACATTCTGTTTCAGCACGACGCCATGCTGTATTTATAGATTGCTCAAAGCTGTTTTTGTCTTGAAATTCCGTGATGAAATCATCGCTTCCCGCGACTTCAAATACTTTTCCATTCATGTGTCAATTTTCCGTGTCAATGTTCTATGACGTTCAAATAAATCTTGAGCAAGGTGCTAAATTTAATTTATCATCACAGAATATTTACCGAATAACTCACTATAGTTTTAATTATATTTAGAGAAAAATTCAGATGACTAGCCCATATTTGAGCTTAGACCGTATAGATATTCGAATTTTAGAGCTACTGCAACAAGATGGAAAATTGTCCAATATTAAGCTCGCAGAATTGGTTAATCTTTCACCTACTGCGGCTTTGGCGCGCGTGCAAAAATTATCCAAGGAAGGCTTCATTTTAGGTTACGAAGCACGTTTAAATCCAGTGCTATTGAACAATGGATTTGTGGTTTTTGTTGAGATATTACTGGATAAAACCACACCGAACGTACTCGAAGATTTCTCTGATGCCGTACGTCAAATACCAGAAATTGTGGAATGTCATATGATCAGTGGTGGCTTCGATTTTGTTGTTAAAATTCGCTGTGCCAATATGGAAGAGTTTAGAAAAATTTCGGGGCAGGTGCTTTGGCAACTTCCGGGGATAAAAGAAACGCGGAGCTATCCGGTGATGGAAGTGATTAAAGAAAGTCTGCAAATTAAGCTGAAACCTGCCAGTCGTCCACAATAACTACCGATTTAAAAACAAAAAAATAGGAGCATTTAGCTCCTATTTTTTTTACATTGGGTGGGTTGTTAAAGATTATTTACCAATTTCAGCCATTTCTTTTTGATATTGCGCTTCGGCTTTTTCAAAGCGGTCTGTCACTTCTGCTGAAGGTGCTTTGCCCATTAAACTCACCACGACAATACCAATCCATGACAGGATGAATCCTGGAATGATTTCGTATAAGCCAGTGTGGCCCATGTAATTTTTCCACACGATAACGGTTACAGCGCCTAGAATCATGCCGACAATCGCACCATTCAATGTCATGCGTTTCCATAACAACGAAAGAATGATTAATGGGCCAAATGCAGCACCAAAGCCAGCCCAAGCATATGATACTAAACCAAGTACTTTACTTGCAGGGTTCATGGCAAGGGTAATCGCTAAGATCGCAATTGCTAGAACCATGGCACGGCCAATCCAAACTAACTCTTTTTGTGACGCGTTTTTACGAATGAAACCTTTGTACAAATCTTCAGTCAAAGTCGTAGAACACACCAAGAGTTGACAACTTAAAGTACTCATAACTGCGGCTAGAATTGCAGCCAAGACAATGCCGGCAATCCATGGATTAAACAGGATTTTGGTTAATTCCATAAATACAGTTTCAGGATTAGCATTCACTACAGCTGCCAATTCTGGATGTGCTTGGAAGTAAGCAATACCGACGTAGCCAGCAGCAACTGCGCCACCTAAGCATAGAATCATCCACGTCATACCAATGCGACGTGCCGCAGGAATTGACTTCACAGAGTCCGCAGCCATAAAACGCACTAAAATATGTGGTTGACCAAAATAACCTAGACCCCATGCCATACTTGATAAAATCGCAACTGTACTTAAACCTTCAAATAAATTTGAAGCCTGCGGACGCGCAGTTTCAAGGAGTAGCGCCATATCATGACTGTTAGTTCCTAATGATAAGTAGGCAATAACGGGGGTAAGCAGTAAGGCAAAAATCATCAAGCCAGCTTGAAAAGTATCGGTCCAACTAATAGCGAGGAAGCCGCCAATACAAACATAGCTGATGGTGGCAATTGCGCCAATCCAAAGCGCTGTTGTGTAGTTCCAGCCAAACAGACTTTCAAATAAACGAGCACCAGCAACCATGCCAGATGCACAGTAAATTGCAAAGAATACCAAAATCACAACAGCAGATAATATTCGTAAAATACGCTTTTTATCTGCAAAACGGCTGGTGAAATAATCCGGTAAGGTGAGTGCATTATTCTGATATTCAGTATGTACACGTAGTCGACCTGCAACGATGAGCCAGTTCAGCCAAGCACCAATGATTAAACCAATAGCAATCCATGCTTCAGAAAGTCCTGATAGATAAATTGCACCTGGTAAACCCATGAGTAACCAACCACTCATGTCGGATGCACCTGCTGAAAGTGCGGTGACAACACTGCCTAAACTTCGGCCACCCAAAATATATTCATCAAAGTTTTTTGTTGCTCTATAGGCATACAGGCCAATAGCAAGCATGGCGATGATATAGAAAATAAAAGTGACTAATGTCGGGTTCAATTGGCTCATAGGCAGTTCATCCTTATTTGAACAGATTCATCTCATTCCTAGATGAAAATTTGTACTTGTTACTTAGGTCGCTGATATAAGCATGATTTAAAAATTACACTCTGTAACATTTAAGCGTGTTTTGTGTATGGTTTATGTAAATTTCATATTTTTTTCTTACAAAGTCTTTTTTTTTGCAAAGTGAGTTCATTCCTTAATCTAATTAGATCCTGAACATAAAAATGAAAGTTAAGGGTATGGCTTGCTCTACAAATTAAAACGTAAGCATAATGAGGTAAATTACATAACTTTACATTATATACATGAAGCACTTAATAGATATATTTGCTTTCAATTTCGCTGTATTTGTGATGTAGAGCAATAAGTGTGATTGATTAAATATCATAGTGCACAAAGATGGTGCGTTAGAAGTGAGTATCAGCAGTGACGACGGTTCAGATGGAAAAAACAAGAATTGAGCATGATTTGTTAGGGGAAAAAGTCGTCCCACAATCGAGCTATTATGGCATTCATACTTTAAGGGCAATGGAAAACTTTCAGATTTCATCCCAAACGGTAGGTATGAATCTCAATTTTATTCGTGCGATTGCGCAAGTTAAAAAAGCATCGGCACAAACCAATCAAAAATTTAATTTAATACAGGATGAAATCGCAGAGGCGATTCAATCGGCATGTGACAATTTAATTTTGCATCCAGAACATTGGCAGACTGCATTTCCAATTGATATTTATCAAGGTGGAGCGGGTACTTCTATTAATATGAATGCCAATGAAGTGATTGCTAATTTGTCATTAGAGTTATTGGGCGAAGCGAAGGGAAGTTATCACAGAGTTCATCCTAATGATCATGTGAATAAGTCGCAATCGACCAATGACGTATATCCAACAGCGCTACGCCTTGCAACATATAGTTCATTCGATGGTTTACTGACAGTTATAGCTCAGTTAATTGATGCACTTTATATAAAGGCAGAAGAATTTGCGCATGTCATTAAAATGGGACGTACTCAATTACAAGATGCTGTTCCAATGACACTGGGGCAAGAATTTCGTGCGTTTGCAACTTTATTAAAAGAAGACTTAAAGCTAATCGACCAAACACGTCAACTTTTATTGGAAATTAACTTAGGTGCAACAGCAATTGGTACAGGTGTGAATTCACCCAAAGGCTATGCAACTGAAGTGGTGCAAAATCTCGCAAATTTAACGGGCTTACAATTAAAAGGTGCTGAAGACTATGTTGAAGCAACCAGTGATTGTGGTGTCTTTATTATTTTATCAAGCTGTTTAAAACGACTCGCGGTGAAACTCTCAAAAATTTGCAATGACTTACGTTTATTAAGTTCTGGCCCACGTACAGGACTTGCAGAAATTCGCTTACCTGAGCTTCAAGCTGGTTCTTCAATTATGCCGGCAAAGGTTAATCCAGTGATTCCTGAAGTAGTGAATCAAATTGCATTTCGAGTCATGGGGAATGATTTGACCATCACTTTAGCTGCTGAAGCAGGGCAGCTGCAATTGAACGTAATGGAACCTGTGATTGCAGTTTCAATGAATGAGTCAATTGAATTACTGATTAATGCAATTACCACCTTAGAAACGAAATGTATTCAAGGTATTCAAGCAAATGAACAAGCTTGTTTTGATGCAGTTATGCGCAGTGTGGGGATTGTTACCTTGCTTGATCCATATTTAGGGCATGCAAAATGTGATGAAATTGGAAAGCAATGTATCGCAGAGAATAAAACTATCCGCCAAGTGGTGCTTGAACAGCAATTATTAACTGCACAGCAATTGGATAAAATTTTCTCCATAGAAAATCTAGTTTCAGAAGTTACACCTTGGCAGGCGCCATTGGCTCAAGTGAGCTAATTGTAATTGACTTACAGTCTCAATGAAAAAGCCATTTAAAAGTGAAGATTCGTCTTCACTTTTCTATTTATAGAGTTAAAAAGTGTATAAATCAGTGAAATGAACCGTTTGGTGAATGATTTCAAATAATTCAACGCAGCAAAGAGCAAATACGCAGTACAATAGTTTTTAATTTTGTTTTAATCGCTATGTTTAATAAGTTAAGCCAACTTTTTAAAGGTTCAAAAGAATCACCTGAACAATTGTACTTAGATGAACATCGCATTCAGTTTGATGATGTGAAAGGCTATATTATTGATGGTGTCGTTTTAAACAGTTTGTCAGAGCGTTTGGAATATTTGTCAAATCGAAAATTAACGCATTTTGACGATTTAAAGCAACTCTATTCAGCTGCAATGATTATCAATGAAAAGATTGATTTAGAAATTGCCAATCAACGCTTTGTTGCTCGATTAGGGAATACAGAAGAAAACTTATTGCAATTTAAGCAATATCTAAAATTGTTAAATGATTACTATCGACAGTTTATTCGAGACAAAAAATAAAGCCGGAAAATTTGGCTTTTAATTTTGCGATTCAATATTCTTTGCCATGTTTTAACTTATCGATTGTGTTGTAATTTCACCTGAACATCATTAGAAAATCACGCATGTAAAATGCATCGTGTTAATATGTTGCTCAGGTGATTAAAACATTAAAAGCTTATTACATCATGTTCCAGCAAGAAATTTCACAACTCAATCTTAAGCAGCTTAAAGCTGGTGAAAAGCGATGGGTCGGTAACTTACAAGGCTCATCTGCGGCATTATTATTTAAAGAAATTAGTAAGCAATCGAAGCAGCTTTTTATTATTGTTGCGCGAAATAACCAGCATCTGGGGCAGCTTGAAAGTGAGCTGGAATTTTACGGAATTAAGCCCACAATTTTCCCTGATTGGGAAATTTTGCCCTATGATCGACTTTCTCCACATCAAGATATTGTCTCTGAGCGATTAGCAATATTATCGAATATGCCGCAGCAGGGAGTATTGTTACTGTCAGCTTCAACCTTAGCACAGCGTGTTGCGCCTGCATCTTGGGTGTTGGGTGAACATTTTGATATAAATGTTGGGCAAAAGTTTGACCTAGAACAACAAAAAATGCGTTTGATTCAGGCAGGTTATCACTTGGTTGATACTGTTTATGATCATGGTGAATTTGCTGTACGTGGAAGCATTATGGATATTTATGCATCGGGACAAAGTGCACCGATTCGCATAGATTTATTCGATGATGAAATTGATACTTTAAAGTTTTTTGACCCTGAAACGCAGCGTACCACACAAAATCTAGAACAATTTACAGTCTTGCCTGCCAAGGAGTTTCCGCTGAAAGAAGCACGTTCATTGTTTCGTGATCGTTATGCGGAAAGCTTTCCAAATGCAAATCCAAAGAAAAACCCAATTTACCAAGATGTACAAGAAGGTATTGCATCACCGGGTATTGAGTTTTATTTACCCTTATTTTTCTCTGAAAAAGCCATGCAAGAGCAAAGTACGCTATTTTCGTACTTACCAAAGAATGGCGTTGTCATTACAGATAAGGCTGTCGATGACAGTTTATTGCAATTTTGGGCAGATGTAGTTCGTCGTTATGAAGACCGTCGTCATAATGTCGACCAACCGATATTGCTGCCTGAACAATTATTTTTACAACCTAACCACATTTTAGAACAACTCAATAAGTTGCGTCGTATTGTGGCATCAGCAGAACCTTTTGATGAAAAAGCAGGTGTGCTCAACCTCGCTGCTGAAATTCCACCACGTTTACCAGTCGATCCAAAAAAAGAAAAACCGTTTAGCGCAGTTAAGCAATATATTGATAATGCAAATTATCCAGTATTGTTAGTTGCTGAGAGTGCTGGTCGCCGAGAAACACTTAAAGATGCATTACGTCCGAGTTTAGGTGATATTCCAACTGTTGAAAGTTTTGATGATTTCATTACTTCAATGCATGCAATTGCGATCACCAACGCACCTTTAGATCGTGGCTTGCTACTGAGTAATAAGCTCAGTGTAATCTCTGAAAATCAGTTATATGAACATCGTGTGGTACAGCGTCGTCGAAAGCGGCAACAGGAAGTCTCAGAAGAGTTTCTTGTACGCAGTCTGACTGAGCTGAGTATTGGTGCACCTGTTGTTCATATCGACTATGGTGTTGGGCGTTATGCAGGTTTAATCACTTTAAGTATTGATGATCAAGATCACGAATTTCTACAATTAGACTATGCAGATGCAGCGAAAGTTTATGTACCTGTCACGAATTTACATTTAATTAGCCGTTATAGCGGCGGCGACCCTGACCTTGCACCTTTACATAAGTTAGGTACGGATGCTTGGAGTAAAGCCAAACGTAAGGCTTTAGAACAAATACATGATGTTGCAGCGGAGCTGCTGCATATTCAGGCACGTCGCCATTCGAAGCCAGGTTATGGTTTTGAGTTAGATCAAAGTTTATATATGCAGTTTGCGAGCGGTTTTGCATATGAAGAAACCCTTGATCAAGCCAATGCAATTGAAGCCACTTTGTATGATATGCAACAAGCTAAACCGATGGATCGTTTGGTCTGTGGTGATGTCGGCTTTGGTAAAACTGAAGTTGCAATGCGTGCGGCTTTCGTTGCTGTACAAAATAACAAACAAGTAGCGGTTCTCGTGCCGACGACCTTGTTGGCACAGCAACATTATGAGTCGTTCAAAGATCGTTTTGCCGATTGGCCTGTCAGAATTGAAGTACTTTCTCGATTCGGTTCGTCTAAGAGTCATACAAAAACCATTGAAGACTTAGCCGACGGCAAAGTTGATATTGTGATTGGAACGCACAAAATTTTGCAGGAAAGTATTCAATTTAAAAACCTAGGTTTAATGATTGTCGACGAGGAACACCGCTTCGGAGTGCGTGATAAAGAACGTATAAAAGCATTACGTGCAGATGTTGATATGTTGACACTTACTGCTACTCCAATTCCACGAACTTTAAATATGGCTTTTAGTGGTATGCGTGATCTTTCGATTATTGCAACACCACCGGCACGTCGTTTAGCGGTGAAAACTTTCGTGCAAGAACATACTGGTGATGCCATTAAAGAGGCTGTATTACGCGAGTTGTTACGTGGTGGTCAAGTATATTTCTTGCATAATGAGGTCGACACAATTGAACGTGCAGCGGAAAGTTTACGTGAACTGGTGCCTGAAGCACGTGTCGCAGTTGCGCATGGTCAAATGAGGGAGCGTGAACTTGAACAAGTGATGCAGCAGTTTTATCACAAAGAATACAATGTATTGGTGTGTTCAACCATTATCGAAACTGGTATTGATGTGCCAAATGCCAATACCATTTTGATTGAACGTGCTGATAAACTTGGCTTGGCGCAATTACACCAATTACGTGGTCGTGTTGGACGTTCCCATCATCAAGCTTATGCTTATTTATTGGTGCCTTCAATTAAAGGTCTGAAAGGTGATGCTGAAAAACGTCTAGATGCAATTTCTCGCGCTTCAACTTTAGGTGCCGGTTTTATGCTCGCCACTGAAGATTTGGAAATTCGTGGCGCAGGTGAATTATTGGGTGAACAACAAAGTGGTTCTATGCAAACCATTGGTTATAGCTTGTATATGGAAATGTTGGAAAAAGCCACCAAAGCCATCCAAAAAGGAAAAACGCCTAACTTTGATTCGCCATTGTCGTTGACTGCTGAAATTAGCTTACATATGCCTGCATTGATTCCTGATGATTATTTAGGTGATGTTCATCAGCGACTATTATTTTATAAGCGTATTAGTAATACAGATACGCAAGAAAAACTCGATAATATTCGAATGGAATTGATTGATCGCTTTGGTTTACCGCCACAGTCGGTAAAACAATTGTTCTCTGTCCATCAATTACGCCTCAAAGCAGAGCAATTGGGTATTACCAAAATTGATATTAGTTCACATGGCGGTAGTATCGAATTTTCACCAGATACACCTGTACAAGCGATTTCAATTATTCAAATGATGCAGAAACATCCAACCTTCTTCAGAATGGAAGGCGGGCAACGTTTAAAAGTTATGGTAATGCTTGAAGAGTACGATAAACGTATTAAATTTATCAATGACTTACTCGATAGCCTATTGAAAGAATTATCTTAAATCATCAGCCGAATATGAAAAAAATGCAGCTTAACTTGAACAAGTTGCTGCATTGCACTGATCAGGTAGTGTTTCTTATGAAGAAACGCTTGATTTTTCTTAAAAATTTATTAAAGTCGTAATTAAGCAGAGCGTTATTTCAAATGCAGTTTATTTGTAATGAAAGGCTCTGTGCAGAATATTCACACCTCTAAGGATGTGATAGTATTAGCCATCATTCTAATTTTGCATCATTTATAAAGATATGTTTAGTTTACATCCACAACTTGCTCAAGATACGTTTTATGTAGGCGACTTTCCACTGTCAACATGTCGTTTAATGAATGATATGCAATTTCCGTGGTTAATTTTGATTCCACGTGTGCCTGGAATTACTGAACTTTATGAATTGAGTCAGGCAGACCAAGAACAATTCTTACGTGAATCTAGTTGGTTATCAAGCCAATTATCACGTGTATTCCGTGCGGACAAAATGAATGTTGCTGCTTTAGGTAACATGGTTCCACAATTGCATTTTCATCATGTAGTACGTTATCAAAATGATGTGGCTTGGCCTAAACCAGTTTGGGGTACGCCAGCAGTTCCTTACAACAATGATGTATTGGCTCATATGCGTCAAACATTAATGCTTGCGCTTCGTGGCCAAGGTGATATGCCATTTGACTGGCGTATGGACTAATCCCGATTTACGGACAATATCAGGATGGTAGAAGAATGAATGTCCGTAATGGAGCGACTAAGTGCCGTTAGACAACTTAATCAGCAAAGAACCTAAACAGTTTGAGTATTTCCATCGTATGATGGGATATATCATGCTGTCTTTGGTGGTTGTTGTCTATCATTACACCCAGCCGGATACGCAATACCAAATTTACATTCCTGTATTTTTGTTCTTTCTTTTACTGATTACTCCAAAACTTTCTCACTGGTTAATTTATCGTTATAGCAATCGGGTAAAGCGTAGTGTTTTATTCCTCATTGATATTGTGATTATTTCAGTGATGCTGTCGGCAGTTCATTTAAGTTTAGTGCTGACGTTCTTAGCTATTTTTGCTCTGCTCTATACTTCAATTTACAACAAAATTAATTTTCTCTTATTGTCATTAGCAAGCCTGATTGGAATTGCAGTATTTTACATCTGTAATATCTATGTATTTGGATTCCAAGAATATTTCGAGGCAACAAGCAGTGAGTTAACTGTTCTTGGTTTTATGTGTTTGATTACCTACTTTGGTGTAGGTACCTTTTATCAACGTAGTCAAGTTCAATATATCAGCAATAAAAAAGACCACTATTACGATCAAATGAATCGTTATATGGAGTTTGCAAACCAACTTAGTCGCTATGCGCCAATGCAGCTTTGGCAATCGATTATGAAAGGTGAGTCTGAAGCTAAAATTGAATATAAACGTAAGAAGATGACTATTTTCTTTTCAGATATTCAGGGTTTTACCGAACTTTCTGAAACGCTTATTCCAGATGATTTAGCATTCTTACTCAATGACTATCTCAGTCACATGACCGAAATTGCTAAGCAATATGAAGCCACGGTTGATAAGTTTATGGGCGATGCAATCCTCATTTTCTTTGGTGATCCACACAGTCAAGGTGTTGAGCAAGACGCGAAAATTTGTCTTGAAATGGCGATGGTCATGCGTCAACAAATGAAATTGTTGCGCGAACGTTGGATTAAAATGGGCTATCCACCGTTACATATCCGTATGGGTATTTCGACGGGTTATTGTCACGTAGGGAATTATGGTGCTGCACATCGTATGGCTTATACCATTGTCGGTCGTGATGCCAATTTGGCAGCTCGTTTACAAAGTGCTGCAGAAGTCGATGAAATCTTAATTTCTGATGATACGCACCATTTAATTAAAAGTGATTACCTCTGTGCGCCTAAAGCACCTATTTTCCTAAAAGGGATTAAGGGGCCAGTTCGTACATGGCAAGTCATGGAAAAATACACATCACAAAAAACCGATTACCAACGCTGGTTCGATTACGAGTATAAAGGTTTTCATTTACTGTTGAACTTGGATGAAGTTCAAAACTTTGAATATCCTGAGTTGATTCATGTATTAGAGCGAATGATTAAACGCCTTCAAACCCAGCAAAAAATGACAAATTCCGAAGGTATTGTTAAGTTAAATCTAGAAGATGAAGTGATCGAGGAAGTGAAAAAGACCGAATTTCACTAACTATAATTAAAAGTCACATTCGGACATTTTACTTTTCATTGCGAACCATTTCTCTAGAGCAATCCATTTTTATAATGTTGGTAAGTTTTATAAAGCTTATTGTTTGTAAGTAAACGGATTGAATTGTTTTCATCAAAAAAGCCAGCGTAAACACTGGCTTCTTAGAATCACAAATTTTATTACAAGACTTTAGTTTTTAGTGGTTTTCAGAAGCATGGTTAATGGTGTACTTCGGAATTTCAACTTCTAAGTCTTCATTTTCAATTTTAACTTGGCAAGATAAGCGTGAGTCAGGTTCTAAGCCCCAAGCACGATCAAGTAGATCTGCTTCAACATCATCCATTTCATCTAAGCCATCAAAACCTTTACGTACAATCACGTGACATGTTGTACATGCTTTAGACATATCACAAGCATGTTCAATTTTAATGCCGTTTTTTAACATGCTTTCACACAGGTTGGCATCTGCTTCTACTTCAAACTCAGCGCCATTTGGGCAAATCGTTGCGTGAGGCAATACTTTAATACGTGGCATAGTCTTTACCTATAAATTAATTTGAGTTTGACCAGTCATCGAGTTTTGTGCCTTTTAATGCGGCATCAATGTGCTGATTCATACGTGCAGCGGCAAATGCATCGCTATGTATTTTAAGCTGTTCTACAGCATGTTCAATAGCTTTGATATCTGTTGTCTCTAATGCTTCATCAAGTACAGAGCGAGCAGATGCTAAAGACGCTTGTTGCGCTTCAGTCATCAAATGCGCATCAACTTTTAGTGCTTGGTCAAGCGCTTCGAGTTCACGTTTTGCTTCTACTTTTGTTTCTTGTAGATGACGTAAATTTTTGTCTTCTTCAGCAAACTTATAGCCATCTAAAAGCAAACGTTCGGTATCTTCGCTTGATAAACCATAAGATGGTTTGATATCAATTTGTGCATGTACGCCAGAAGTTGTTTCTTTCGCTGAAACACTCAGTAAGCCATCAGCATCAACTTGGAAAGTCACTTCGATGCGTGCTTGACCAGCTGTCATTGGTGGAATGCCACGAAGCACAAAACGGCCCAAGCTACGGCAATGCTCAACCAAATCACGCTCACCTTGAACAACGTGAATCAACATCGCTGTTTGACCATCTTGATAAGTGGTAAATTCTTGGCGACGCGCAACTGGAATGGCAGTATTACGTGAAATTAAACGTTCTACTAATCCACCCATTGTTTCTAGGCCGAGTGAGAGTGGTGTAACATCAAGCAGTAAAGAGCCATCTTTCGAGTTACCAATCAACTGATTGGCTGTAATTGATGCACCAATTGCAACGACTTCATCTGGGTTGATTGTGCAAAGTGGTTCTTGATTAAAGACTTCAGCAACTGCTTTTTGCACCGCATAAGAACGTGTCGAACCACCGACCAAAACCACATTTTTGATGTCGTCTAGTTCAAGCTTGGCATCACGCATCACGCGTTTACACACACTGATGGTTTTGTCTAAAGCAATTTTAATGATAGCTTCAAAGGTAGGGCGGTCTAAAGTTAAAGATTGGTCTAAAACTTTAAGCTCTACACTTTCAGCATCTGTTAGCGCTTCTTTGGCTTTACGTGCAGAAACAATAAAATGTGCGTATTCGGCATCATCTAGGGTTTCAATATTGAGTTGTTTCTTTGCCCATTTCACAATAAGACGGTCTAAGTCATCGCCACCAAGAGCAGTGTGACCACCTGTAGCTAGAACTTCAAATACACCTTGTGAAAAACGTAAAATAGAAACGTCAAAAGTACCACCACCTAAATCATAGATCACGTAGTTTTGGTCATGAGCTAGATTGGTGTCTTGGTCTAAACCGTATGCCACCGCTGCAGCAGTCGGTTCATTCAATAAACGTAGAACATTTAGGCCAGCAAGTTGCGCTGCATCACGTGTCGCTTGACGTTGAGCTTCATCGAAATAAGCAGGAACAGTAATTACCGCGCCATTTACAGGATTTTTTAAACTGTTTTCTGCACGGTCTTTCAGTTGTTTTAAAATTTCTGCAGACACTTCAACAGGCGTTTTACGGCCTTGAATGGTTTCAAAAGCAGGCATCTCATTCGTTTCACCTACAAGTTCGTAGGGATGTTGAAACTTAATATCTGCTTTAGAACGACCCATAAAACGTTTAACAGACACAATGGTATTTTTTGGATCCGTCGTTAAAAACGGTTTTGCATCATCACCATATTGCGATGTGTTTTCGCTGTAATGTGCAATTGACGGAAGTAACACTCGACCGTGTTCGTCGTTGAGCACTTTTGCTTTGCCTGAAAGTACCGTGGCTACTAACGAGTGTGTCGTGCCAAGATCGATACCAATTGCAATACGGTGTTCATGCGGCGCACTTGATTGACCAGGTTCTGCAATTTGCAAGAGAGCCATGTGTTACATCCTTTGAGCGTCAAATATTAAAAATAAATTAAAAATCATCATCTAAGTCAAAACTGTCATCGTCTAAGAAGCGATCTTCAGTTTTGTCGATATCAGCCATTACTTTTTGGAAGAAGCGGAGTTTACGAACGGTATCGCGCGCTTCAGCCCAGTCTTGGTCGTCATAATCAATTTTGAACTCACGTACCAAGCCGTCAATCCATTGCTGAACTTCAGTTTTAAGAGAGCTTAGATCATCGGCTGATTGAGCCTCATCTAACTGCTCACGAATTTCTAAAGCATCCTGCAAAAATTCAAAATCACTAATCGATTGATCGAGATGATAATCTTGTTTTTTTAAACTTAGGAGGTACGCAGCGCGGCTATCTACATTGGATAAAGCTTTAAACGCTTGATTAATTTCACTTGATTTAATCAGCGCAAGATCTTTGTCTTCAGCTTTATCTGGGTGATATTGTTGCTGCAACTTTAAAAACTCTGATTTTAAAACTGCTAAATCAATATCGAGTGCTACGGGAAGGTTAAACAACTCAAAATGATTCATGGGAGATAATGTCCGCAATAGATGTGCAAAAAGTGGTGCTTTAAATGCAATTAAAACAGTGAATATTACACTGTTTTAATGCCAAAAGAGAGAAGTGTAGGGTTAAACAGTGAACGATTCACCACAGCCACATTCACCTTTTTTATTCGGGTTGTTAAATTCGAAGCCTTCGTTTAAACCGTTTTTGACGTAATCCATCTCCATACCTTCAAGATAAACTAAGCTTTTAGGGTCAACAAAAACTTTAACACCGTGCTGATCAAATACTTGGTCATGTGTGTCGATTTCATCTACGAATTCGAGTACATAAGCCAAGCCTGAACAGCCTGAAGTTTTCACGCCAACGCGAATGCCTTCACCCTTACCGCGATTTGATAGGTAATTGCTGATATGAGTTGCAGCATTTTCAGTTAAATGGATCATGAAAACTCCGTTAATCTTTCTTAAAACGCGTGAACAATTAAGCTTTTACTTTCTTGCTACGGTAATCTTCTACAGCAGCTTTAATTGCATCTTCAGCAAGTACAGAGCAGTGTACTTTTACTGGTGGAAGAGCAAGTTCAGTTGCAATATCAATATTTTTGATTGCTTGAGCTTCATCAAGCGTTTTGCCTTTTAGCCATTCTGTTACTAAAGAGCTAGAAGCAATTGCAGAACCACAGCCATAAGTTTTGAAGCGAGCTTCTTCAATTACGCCGTTGTCATCTACTTGAATTTGTAAACGCATTACATCGCCACATGCAGGTGCACCGACCATACCTGTACCAACGTTTTCTGCATTTTTATCTAAAATACCAACATTACGAGGGTTTTCGTAATGATCAATTACTTTTTCGCTATAAGCCATGATGCGTCTCCAAACCTCGGGGTCAGCCTTAAGATTTAATATGAGGGTGAAATTACGTTAATCAATGAAATCGCCTCAATAAAAAGCGATTTCATTGGAATGAATTAGTGTTCAGCCCACTCTACAGAGTTAAGGTCGATACCTTCTTTGTACATATCCCAAAGTGGAGAAAGATCACGTAATTTTTCTACAGCAGCTTGAGTAATTTCAAGTACATGGTCAATATCTTCTTCAGTTGTGTATTTACCGAAGCTGAAACGAATTGAGCTGTGCGCTAGTTCGTCAGATAAACCAAGTGCACGTAGCACATAAGATGGTTCTAAGGTTGCAGATGTACATGCTGAACCTGAAGATACTGCTGCATCTTTTAGTGCCATCATCAACGATTCGCCTTCAACAAAGTTGAAGCTTACGTTTAAGTAGTTTGCAACGTTGTGTTCTGGGTGGCCGTTTAGGAAAACCTGTTCAAGACCTTGTAGGCCATTCCAAAGTTTGTCACGAAGTACACGTAGACGAGTTTGTTCTGCAATTAGGTTTTTACCCGCTAACTCGAATGCTTCACCCATACCCACAATTTGGTGAGTTGCAAGTGTACCAGAACGCATGCCACGTTCATGACCACCGCCATGCATTTGCGCTTTAATACGTACACGTGGTTGACGACGTACATAAAGTGCACCAATGCCTTTAGGGCCATAGATTTTATGGCCAGAGAAACTCATCAAGTCAACTTTCATAGTTGAAAGATCAATTTCTACTTTACCAGCAGCTTGAGCAGCATCTACGTGGAAATAAGTTTTGTTTGCGCGAGTTAATTCGCCAATTGCAGCAACGTCAGTAACAGTACCAATTTCGTTGTTTACCATCATGAGTGAAACAAGAATTGTGTCTGGACGAAGTGCAGCTTGAACCATTTCAGGTGTAATTAAACCTGTTTTAGCTTCTGGCTCAAGGTAAGTAATTTCGAAGCCTTCTTCTTCAAGCTCACGACATGTATCAAGAATCGCTTTATGTTCGATTTTACTTGTAATGATGTGTTTGCCTTTAGAACCGTAGAACTGAGCAATACCTTTTAGTGCAAGGTTGTCAGATTCAGTTGCGCCTGAAGTCCATACGATTTCGCGTGGATCAGCTTTTACAAGATTGGCTACTTGTTCACGAGCATATTCTACTTTTTCTTCTGCCTGCCAGCCGTAAGCGTGAGAACGTGACGCTGCGTTACCAAAAGTACCGTCAAACGTTAAACATTCCATCATACGTTCTGCGACTTGAGGGTCTACAGGAGTAGTTGCTGCATAGTCAAGATAAATAGGACGCTTCATGTCAAATACCTGTAACCGATAAAAGGGCTGAATCAAAATTTGTTGAGTTTTGGCGAAGTGATACGGTTTGAACGTTGTCACGTGCTACTAGGTCAGCAAGGGTGATTTTTGCAAGATAATCGGCAATGTGGTGGGAGAGTTCCTGCCATAAATCATGAGTTAAACACATCGCACCATTTTGGCAGTTGCCTTTATGGTCACAACGCGTTGCGTCAACTGTTTCATTTACAGCTTCAATAATTTCCAAAACAGTGATGTCTTCAGCACTACGAGCAAGGTGATAACCACCATTTGCTCCACGGATACTGGACACTAAGCCGTGACGCTTCAATTTAGCAAATAACTGCTCTAAATAAGCTACTGAAATGGTTTGACGAGCTGCAATTTCGGCAAGAGTAATCGTCTGTTCAGTAGGCTGCAAAGCGAGATCAAGTAGGGCAGTCACTGCGTAGCGACCGCGAGTTGTTAAGCGCATGATTCGATACACATGTTAAGTCTAGATGTGCAGATTTTATGAATCCTGACTAAAATAGTCAAGTTTTTTTGAGGTTGTTTAAATGTTTTATTTTATGTGAAAAATTATGTATTTAATTGAACCACACATTATACACTAATAACGTTATTAAAAGAACAGATATTAGACTAAATGCGATATTAATTCGCTTTTGACGACGTTCAATACGTTTAATACGGTTTTTATATTGCTTCACTTCAACCTGTAATGTATTGATTTTTGAACGTTGTTGCTCAATTTTTTCTAAAAGCGGGGCAATACGTTTCTTAGATGCAACAACATTGTTTTCATCGACAGGTTCAGATAACCAATGTTTCCAATCAGCTAAAATTTTTGGAACACTAAATAATGAAACTAAATCACGGAATTCGTCTTTGAGGACGATGTCACCATCAATACGCATGCTTTTGATACTTTTGCGATTACCAAAAACAAAAATTTTAACCAAGTCCATCAATGTGGTACGCACGTCTAGGTCAATAGCTTTGCTTGGTGATTTAGTATCAAATAAGATGCCATGCTCAGTAAACTGAACATAAAAGTCAAAATAAGGAATGTAGCTATTTATTTTTAAAGCAACCTTTTGATCGACAAATTTCTTCGCTTGTAATGCGACAACACGGTCATGTTTGAGAATAAAGGTAAAAATAGTCTCTAGAACAATCAATGTCATCGTCAGCAACAAATGAGGTTGAGCTTGACCTTGTTGCGTATCGCTCATAAAAAATCGGTCCTTTAAAAAACATCAATGCATTGTGTAATGAGCTTCCTGCCCATCTTCGAACTAAGAATATACCAAAAACTTTGCAATTCACCAGCTTTGTAGAACAGTTTAACGAATCTATCAAGTATTATGTTTGCTATTCTATTGAGAATTTGTAGGATTACATGTCAGTACGCACATAAAACAATCAGGAGAAGTGCAGCTTATGGAAAATACCGAAAGCGTGAACGATGATGTGCAAGAACAGGTAGAAAAACCACCAAAGTCAAGAAATCGAGGATTTTCAGACCGAAAATCTAAGATGGATTTTCGTAAATATACTAAGCAAATTTGGTTGGCAGGTTTAGGTGCTTTTTCACGTGCTGAAGGTGAGGGAAATAAACTTTTTGACTCATTGGTCAAGGTTGGAGAAGAGCTTGAATCAAAAACCATTGATATTGCAGACCAAACTGTAGAAAAAGTCTCTGAAAAAGCCAAAGAGTCGGTTACAGATACAAAAGATAAAGTTGAAAAAATCTTAGATAATGGTGTTAATCATTCCTTAAACCGTTTAGGATTGGTCACTGTAAAGGATTTACAGCACTTAGAAAGGCTTATACTTCAATTACATACAAAGATTGACCAATTAGCCGAAGAAAATGCCCAATTGCGGACAGAAATACGAAAAAAACAGTAATGTTTTAACTATTATTTAATTTTCAAGGTTTTTTCGCCATTTTTTTGCATAAAAAGAGGTTCAGAAGTATTGCGTTTGACCCTAAAGCATTGCTATAAAGGCGCTATGGCGTTTTAAACACATTCTTGGACCTTAAATAAACGATATTAAGAGGACGTAATTTTCATGAATAAATCAGAATTAATTGATGCAATTGCAGACAATGGGGGATTATCTAAGGCTGACGCTGGTAAAGCTTTAGATGCAACGATTGCTGCTGTTACCAACGCGCTTAAAGCTGGTGATACAGTAACTTTAGTTGGTTTTGGTACTTTCAGCGTTAAAGAACGCGCTGCACGTACTGGTCGTAACCCACAAACTGGTGCGACTTTAGAAATCAAAGCAAGCAAAGTACCTAGCTTCAAAGCTGGTAAAGGCTTGAAAGATTCTGTAGCTTAATTCTGTTAAGCACATGAAACGCGCCATTTTTGGCGCGTTTTTTATTGGTAAATGTGATTAATCAATATATCGCATTCATTCATCACGGGTTTTCGGTTAAAATTCACCGCAAATAAAATATTGGAATACTTATGGAATCGTTTCGTAAAGTCATTAAGGGTTGGTTGGGCAAGGTCTTGCTCGTTTTGTTTTTGACCCCTTTAGCACTTGTAGGTATTGAAGGATATTTTAGTGGTGGATCAAAAGATACAGCAAAGACTGTAAACGGTACTGAAATTTCTCAAAAAGAACTCGAAGCACTCACGAACTCTTTAAAAGAACAATATCTTGCTTATGCTCAAGGTGATGAGACCTTATTAAACCAAAATTTCATTAGCAATAAAGCAATGGACACTTTGGTATCACGCCAATTGTTATTACAACAAGCTGACAAGTTAGGCATTAGTTTGAGTGATGCACAAATTGTGCAAATGATTCATCAGCAGCCGAGTTTCCAAGTCAATGGTCAGTTTT
This sequence comes from Acinetobacter sp. YH12227, assembly GCF_013417785.1. NCBI lineage: Bacteria > Pseudomonadati > Pseudomonadota > Gammaproteobacteria > Moraxellales > Moraxellaceae > Acinetobacter > Acinetobacter sp. YH12227. The sequence goes on from NZ_VPDH01000011.1 coordinate 41,506, forward strand.
CTGATGAGCAGTTTGCGAAATACCTTGAATCAATTGGTATGACGAATCGCGCATTCATTGATAATTTACGTAAAGACCATGCATTGAAAATGTTATCTACAACATTTATGAATTATGCATTAGTAAGTAAGCTAGATATTCTGCAAATTGCTAATTTGCAAACTGAACAGCGTACTATTCAGTTAGCGAGTATCAATCTTGAAGATTATAAGAAAAATGTGAAAGTGAGTGATGCAGAACTTGCAGCTTACTATGAAAAGCATAAAAACTTGTTTAAACAAGTAACGAGCGTGGATGCAGACTTTGTTGTGTTAACACCAGCAAATGTCGCTGCGCCGGCTACACCAGCGACTGATGCTGAATTGCAAGAGGCTTATAACCAATATGTAGAAACAGCACAGCAAGCGATGAAGCCTGTTGTGAAGCATATTATGATTACTGCAGATACGCGTTCTGATGCAGAAGCTAAGAAATTAGTAGATAGTATTGCTGCGAAAATTAAAGCAGGTATGAGTTTTGATCAAGCTGCAGCTCAGTTTTCTGAAGATCCTGCATCTAAAGCTAAAGGCGGTGAGCTTGCAACGTATGAAAAAGGTGTATTTGGTGATGCCTTTGATGCTGCTGTAGTAAGTTCAAAATCTGGACAAGTCTCTGCACCAGTGAAAACTGATGCGGGATATCATTTAATTGAAACGGTAACGCCAAAAGCAAATGTTGGTAGTTTGGAGCAAGAAAAAGCGCGTCTACAAGCTGAAGTTGCGCAAGCGAAAACTGCTAATGTCTTTTCAGATACTGTAAATAGTCTGAATGATATGGTTGTAAGCAGCGATGCTCTTGATGTGGTAGGTCAGGAAGTTAAAGGTGTACAAGTTCAATCAATCAATGGCTTGACGCTATCTTCACAACATCCTGTATTAAGCGATGCTAACGTTAAAGTTAAATTGTTTAATGATGATGTGAAAAATGGTGATCGTAACGTATCTTCAAGCATTCAGTTAAAAAATGGCGATGTGGTTTGGGTTAAAGTACGTAATTATCATCCAGCAGGCGTTCAAACTTTAGCTGAAGCGAAAGCGAAGGTAAAAGCGAAATTGATTGAGCAAAAAGCTTCAGATGCGGCTAAAGCTCAAATTCAAACAGCATTAAAAGAGTTTGCTGCTAAACCGGCTGCGTCAGTTGCTAAAGGTAATTTAAACTTTGAAAATGCAGGCACATTCACGCGTGCTGATGGTTTATTAAAACGTGAAATTCAGCGTGCTGCATTTAGTGTAAAAGCACCTAAAGAAGGTTTCTGGTCAGTGACAACAACAAATTTACCAAATGAATTGGTGGTTGTTGCTGTAACAAACGTGAAAAAACAAGCTGATGATGCTTTAACTGGTGAGCAGTTAGGTGAACTTGCGAAACTTTATCAACAGTTACGTGGTCAGCAAGAATTTGATGATTACACACGTTATTTAAAAGATCATGCAAAAATCAAATAATTGATTTTGGATTAAAGACCAGCCTTCGGGCTGGTTTTTTTTGGCTAAATTGCTCAATTAAGAAATTTATTTTAGCGAGTGTGCAAATGCCAAGATGGATTAAATCAGTTAGATTAAAAGTTAAAACTGAAAATTACGTATAAAAATAATGTAATAGCAATAAAGGATAAATGTGATGGATCACTTAACCCGTTTGAATCTTAAAAATTTTATCGATTACAGAAAAGCTTTAATTTCCTATTCTTCCTTTAAAGTAATCATAGGATTACTGCTTACGATGTTTAGCATGTGCACTTTTTCTGTCGAAATAAATTTTCAAAGTGTATTGCAACAAGAAAGAGCATGGGCTGGATTAACGAGTAAGAAAGTAAAAAATAACGATATTGAGTGGGCGTATAGCGAGGGTGGAGATCCGCGGAAGCCAACACTACTACTGCTACATGGTTTGTCAGGTACACGTGATAACTGGAACCGTGTAGCCCGTTACTTAACACCGAATTATCATGTTGTTATTCCTGATTTGCCCGCGCATGGGGAAACGATTGTTACAGATCAGTTTGACCTATCTATACCGAACCAAACAGAAAAGTTAAGACGGTTTATTGATGCTGCTCAGCTGAATCCAAACTTGCATGTGGCCGGTCACTCAATGGGTGGTGCAGTTGCTATGCTCTATACAGCACAGTATCCATTAGAGGTGAGATCATTGATGCTTGTCGATACAGCGGGTGTATTTAAAACTGCAAATACGATTTACTTAAAGGATACAACGAAGCTTAATGATTTAGTTGTGCGTAAAACAGGTGATTTTGATCGACTAATGAGCCTAGCAATGCAAAGTCCACCTTTTATTCCGCAGGAAATTAAAACTGGACAGGAAAAGCTCATGATCAACCAATCGAAAAATACAACAAAAATGGTTGATCAATTGGTTGCGATGTCTAAATATTATACTCCAGACGCATTCGCTTTATTGGTTAGAGGCATTGATGTACCTGTGTTTATCGTGTGGGGAAAGCAAGATAAAATTATTAATGTGGATGTGGCTAATGAGTTAAAAGCGCTATTTAAAAATGCTGAACAACCTTTGATATTGAATGGTGTTGGACATATGCCGATACTTGAAGCAGAGCAGTTGGTGGTACAGCCTTATTTGATGTTTTTATCAAAAGTGAAATAACCGTCTATTGAGCAGTACAATCTAAAAATAAAAGCGAGATATTTCTCGCTTTTATTTTGCTTATTAGAAGATTTAATAGATTATGTACGTACCTTAATCTCGTAACCCGTGTATTTACGTATATTGATTACACCGGTATCTAGAATTAAATACTGACCTTTAATGCCTTGTAATTTTCCACGAATAATCGGAGTCTTATCCAAATTATGTGACTTGATCTTTTCAGGATATTCGTCCACAGGATAAATAAATTGACGAGGCAATTCATCTTCAAGTAATTCAACCGTTTCATTGAATTCGAGCTTTTGACTGAATTCATCACGAATGGTTTGAATTTTGGGTGCAAACTCTTCAACCAATTGATCTCGGATTTCAATTAGGTTAATAGGATCAGCTTCGCCTTTAAGCAATTTACGCCAATCTGTTTTATCGGCAACCTGTGTACCAAACATGACTTCAAGCTGTCCTGAAAGACGGCGAGAACCAACTTTCATAATGGGGAGAGCTTGTGTAGCGCCTTGATCTAACCAACGCGTTGGCATTTGTCCAAGACGGGTAATACCCACTTTCAAGGCACTCGAATTTGCTAAATAGACGATATGCGGTTGGAAGCAAACTTCATGTGCAAAATCGTCTTCACGGCATGTGCCTAAATGATAATGGCAAGTTTCAGGCTTCATAATGCACATATCACAAGAGGCTTTGGTTTTCATGCATTTAAAGCAATGACCTTGTGAATATGATTTTGGCGTTTTTGCTCCGCAAGAAACGCAGTAAATATTTCCAGTCGCTTCGATCTCAATTTCTTGACCTAAATTAAATGGTAGGTCAACTTCTGAACGATCTAGAATAAATTTATACTCAACATTTGCCTTGTGTGTATGTTGATCAGTTACACTAAGGTCCTTAAGACCTGCATGCATTTTATGGCAAATGCCTTGTAGTTCCATACGAATTCTCTCTTCAATAATAAGGATGCGGCAAATGGCTGAACAAAATGTCATCACTTCTATGCTAGACGATTTGTCGAAAGAGCAGCCTATTTCAACCGCAATCTGTATTGGTCAAAATCTTGAACAATACAATCAATTTCATCCAATTCTATGGCATCATTTTAACGTAACTGAGTTTTTAAGTCTGCCTTTTACCCAGCGATTTGATCTTGGCTTTGTGATTTTGGATAGCGAAATGATGCGAGACTTAGATGAGCAACAAAAATCTCAGATGCTGGTCAAACTACGGGACTTGCTGGCAAAACGAATCGTGGTGGTGAGTACATTACAAGATGAACAATTATTGCGTGCACTAGGCTTCACTCAGTTAATTGATAAGACCACTCATGATAGTGACTTTGCATTGTGGCAATTTAATATTTTAACCTATAAACATATCCCAGATTGGTTTAACTCTAAGTTTTGGGCGAACCCAGAAAATTGGAATAAATTCCGTTGGTAACAATGATTTAGTTGTCTAATCTTTGCAAAAAATAACAAACTGCACTTATTGAATTGTCTTTTCCCACGTATGCTGTAACGAGGTTTATCTAGGAATAATAAAATGACAAATTTAAATAGCATTGTGGAAATTTTAGCAAAGCAAGCGTTAGGTGGAGTAGGTGCTCAAAACCAACAAGGTGGCTTAGGCGGTATTTTAGGTTCTGTATTGGGTCAGTTGGGTAATAATGCAAATACTCAAAACACACAAACCAACGCTCAAAATCAGGCAGGTGGTTTGGGTGGTATTTTAGGTTCTGTACTGGGTCAGTTGGGTGGCGCTGCGCAACCACAGCAACGTACTTCTGGCGGTGGCGCATCTACAATTTTAATTGCAGTATTGCCTTTGGTCTTGGCATGGATTCAAAAGCAAGGTGGTTTACAAGGTGCATTGGATAAATTACGTGGACAAGGTCTAACCAGTCAAGTAGATGACTGGGTGTCTACAGGACCGGGCGAGAATGCAGCTGTAAACACTCAGCAAGTACAAAATTTATTTGATGATGCTGAAATTGAACAAGTGGCGCAGGAAACACAAACACCGAAGCAAGATGTTTATAGTGCAATCTCAACTGTATTACCACAAATTATTGATTCATTAACACCGCAAGCGGGTCAAACAAATCAAAATGAAGCCAATGATGATATTCAACAAGTACTCAATATGGTTTCAGGTTTCTTAAAACGTTAAGTCTGATTGAATGTAAAAAGCCAGTTTAGACTGGCTTTTTTTATGGGCGTTAACACAATTAATAATTTGATTTGTGGTTGCAAGTTCAAGAAGGATTAAAGAGTCGGTTGGATAAGCAGATTTTTTTGCCGACATAATGTGATTTTTTTTGCCGAATTAAAATAATTTGAGATTGAAATTCAAGTTCCCCAAATTCAGGTTCAACTTGTACATAATGTAGTTGACCAAATTCATCTCGTACACGTGCTTGAGCAGAAAAGCCGGGTCGAGCATTACCACTCGAAATCGTCGCTAAACGGCCAAGTAAATTGACTGAATGTTTTTTATATTTTGGTGGTACGACTTGATCTAAGCAATGAATCATAAAAACTGTAAAAAATATTGCGATAATCAGTGCAGGAAGGAATAAATAATATGAAGGTACAAAGTGTCCTTCTTGTGCATGAATGCAAAATTGCAGCACATAGCCTGCAAAACTAAAATTCATTAACAAGAAAAATAAAATCAAAGATTTAGAGAATTTCACATTGAGCAATGCTAATTCATGTAAACGCTGTGGAAATATGCGCTTTATTAATTGTGTCGGTCTAAAATTAATGTAATAGCCAATGGTTTCCACCATGCCCAACAAAAGCACAGCCAATAAACTTAAATGAAAAATAATTAAGTTGCTGTCTGTGATAAATGCGGACATGGCGAAGTTCCAAAGGTTATTCTTCTGTGAGGTAAATTCCACCATCAGAATGCACGTTAATACTTACTTTTTCAAGCGCTTGACCTTGGCAAGGGCCAGAAATACATTCGCCTGTTTCTACAGTGAATAGAGCACCATGTGTTGAGCATTCAATGAACTCTTGGTCACGGTCTAGAAACTGGTTTTCTAAAAACTCTAATTCGACTTGTAAGTGCGGACATAAATTTTGGTAAGCATAAAACATACCATCACGTTGAGTGATGAAAATGGTATCGCCATCTGGTGTTTCAAAAGAGCGTGCTTCACGTTCAGGCACGTCATCTGTCATACAGATTTTAAACATTAAGCACATTCCTTTTGGAAAGACTGTAATAGGGCAGCATAGTCTTCAACGTCTAAGCGAGGACCAAATTGAGAAACAACTTCACTTGAAATTAAAATCGCAAGTTGTGCAGCAGTTTTATAATCATGACCTGCATTGAGTGCATATAAGAAAGCACCTGCAAAAGCATCACCCGCACCATTGGCATCAACCGCAGTCACTTTACGGCCAGGAACGATAAATGTCGCTGATTCGTTATGAATTAAAGCACCTTTGGCACTTAATGTAATGACAATGTGTTTGCTTAGTGTTTGCAATTTAGTAAGTGCAGATTCTAAATTATCAGTTTCTGTGTACATAAGTGCTTCTTGTTCATTGCAGAACAAAAGGTCAACGCCATCATCAAGTAATTCATCTAAGCCTTGACGTGCATATTGCACCATCGCTGGATCTGAGAGTGTTAATGCAATTTGCACACCATTGGCTTTCGCTATTTCGCGGGCTTGTTTGACTGCTTGACGAGCTGTGTCAGATGTTGAGAGATAGCCTTCAATATATAACCATTTCGCAGTATTTAATGTGCTGAAGTCAATTTGAGCATCAGTCAATTCAGCAGTAATACCAAGATAGGTATGCATTGTGCGTTCAGAGTCAGGGCTGACAAGTACCATACATGTACCAGTCACACCTTCACTGATTGATTGAGTTGCAGTTTGAATGCCAGCTTCGTTTAAACCATTTAAGTAAACTTGACTAAGATCATCATTACCTACACGGCATGCATAAAATGCAGAACCACCTAATGCACTGAAAGCTACAGTTGTATTGGCAGCAGAACCACCTGAAGCTTGACCTTTATATTCCTGAGTCGCTTGAAGGTTGTTATACAAAGCTGCCTGAGTATCACCATCAGTCAATTGCATGGTGCCTTTTTGCAGATTTTGTTGAGTTAGGAAGTCATCGGAGACTTTGAATTCCTGGTCAATAAGTGCGTTACCAATTGCAAAAAGGTCAACTGTTGCCATGTTGTTCAATCACATCAAAAAATGAAAGTGTTAAGTTTACACGATTGCTCAGGATTGCTGTAGTTTGTTGAAGAAAATTCAATTAGAAGACAAGTGTGTATATATTTCACTCATATTGATCATTTTTTTGAATATTTTTTTTAAATTGTTGCCGTTTTAATCAGCTTTGCTATTGTATAAAAGCTATTTTTTTAATCTTATAGAGCTACAGGGTTTAAGTGCAGTAAGTTGAATTTTGCTGTCGATATAAATAGATAAATTGATTAAAAAGTGTGGATATATGGAAATAACTATTCGCCAAGCTGACCAATTGCCAGCTCAAATTGAAAATATTGCTGCTTTAGCGCAGCATGAAGGCTATGTGTTTATACACCGTTTAATCGAAGAATTTCGTAGTGGTAAAAACCGTTTTGATCAAACTGGCGAACAGCTTTTATTGGCTTATGATGGCGATAAACTAATTGCTTGTGGCGGCTTGAATCAACAATGGGGTGATACTGGTATTGAAGAACGTATTGGTCGTGTGCGCCGTTTTTATGTGCATCCGCAGTACCGTCAACATGGCGTGGGTAAGCAATTGCTCATCGAACTTGAAAAGGGTGCAAAAAAACATTTTTCAGCACTGTGTCTAAATACAGATACCAAATCCGCAGCAAGTTTTTATCAAAAGCAAAACTATGTGTTTGTAGAGAGTCATCCAAACTACAACTATTTTAAATATTTAGTTTAGCGGCACCTTTTTCAGCTAATAGGTTTAAATCTTAAAGTTTAAAATGGTCTATAAACTCTCAAAGCATCCTTCGGGATGCTTTTTTGTATCTATAGTTTGGTGAGATGCTTTAATTTAACTGAATGAAAGGATGAGCTGAATTTGAAGATGAATAAAATAGCCTAAGCAGATTAATATTTAATTTGACTCATATAACTTCATACAGCACCTTAATAAATAATTAAGTTTTGCAGTCAATGATAAGGATAAATATTTATAGAGAAATAAGGTATGGATACAACTGAGCTTCGGTAGCATTTAATCAAAGTTCCTGCCATTACCGCTTTGTTTTGGATCACGAAGATTTTTGCGACCACTTTTGGTGAAACCGGTGGTGATGCACTTTCAATGTCCATGAATTTGGGATATTTGGTCAGTACCTTTATTTTCGCAGCGATATTTATAGTATTACTATATTTTCAGATACAAGCCAAAAGTTATAAGTCATATCTGTATTGGGCAACCATTATTGCCAGTACCACAGTAGGGACGACCTTGGCAGATTTTGTTGATCGTTCCTTAGGTATTGGCTATTTAGGCGGAACTTTAATTTTAATTGGGCTGGTACTGGTTTCTTTATTCAGTTGGTACAAAGTTGAAGGCACAATTAATCCGCATAGTGTCAATCAGCCACGGGCAGAGATTTTTTATTGGCTGACCATTACCTTTTCCCAAACCTTGGGTACGGCTTTAGGAGATTGGGCTTCTGATAGTGCAGGTTTGGGGTATATCGGTGACATGGTGTTATTTTCCAGTCTCATCGTGTTAATGGCATTGCTGTATTACTTTAGTTCTGTATCACGGACTTTACTGTTCTGGACTACCTTTGTTTTAACGCGCCCATTAGGCGCTGTGGTTGGCGACTTTTTGGATAAGCCGCTAAGTTTAGGTGGTTTGGATTTAAGTCGATTTGCTGCTTCCTTTGTGTTGCTGATTGCAATTTTGATCTGTATTTATTGGTCAACATGTCAAGATAAGTATCAAAACAAATCCATTCAGTAGCGCCTTTCTATCACAATAATAGTTGATAGGTTAGACATAGAACATGATTGGATAGGTCGATGGCTTTAAGTAGATTAAAACGGTTGGAAATATCGTTTCATTGAATCCTGATCGGATTTTTTAAGGTATACTTTGCCGTATCTTATAAAGTAATAGATTAGGAGCACACATGACTGTAGATGTCACTGAAACCATTTCTCAAACTGTTCATCCCGCGTTTCAGTTGATACGTCAACACCATGTTGAAGCCTTAGACATTTTAGTCTCTGAATATAAACATAAAGTTACTGGTGCAGTGCATTATCACTTAGCCACCAATCATGACGAAAATGTATTCTTAGTAGCGTTTCGTACTCAGCCGATGGACTCGAAAGGCGAAGCGCACATTCTTGAACATACAGCATTATGCGGTTCTGAAAAATTTCCTGTACGTGATCCGTTTTTCTTGATGATTCGTCGTTCATTAAATACCTTTATGAACGCATTTACTGCGGCAGATTGGACAGCTTATCCATTTGCAACGCAAAACAAAAAAGATTTCCAAAATTTGCTTGAAGTCTATATGGATGCGGCTTTTGCTGCGAATTTGAATCCTTTGGATTTTGCGCAAGAAGGTATTCGTATTGAGCTAGAAAATGGTGAGCCAGTTTATAAAGGCGTGGTCTTTAATGAAATGAAAGGTGCAATGAGTTCACCTTCAGATCAGCTTTATCATCAACTTGCACATCATTTATTCCCAGAAACGACCTATCATTACAACTCTGGTGGTGATCCGAAAGACATTCCAGATTTAAGCTATGAAGAACTGGTTTCCTTCTACAAATCACATTATCACCCAAGTAATGCTGTGTTCATGACCTTTGGTAATGAGCCTGCTTATAACTTGCAAGAACAATTTCAAACTTTAGCCTTGTCTAAGTTTGAACAAGGGGAAACGCTGCACTCTAAACCAGAGCGTCGTTTAGCAGCACCTGTCACTGTGACTGAGACCTATGCAGTGGATGCAGAAGACCTGAAAGACAAGACTTATCATGTTCTTTCATGGTTATTGCCTGAAGCGAGCAATATCAAATTGCGTTTAGGAATGCGTTTGGTTGAAGGTGTATTGTTGGAAGACTCAGCATCACCGCTGCGCCATTACCTAGAAACGTGTGGTTATGCACAATCAACAGGCCCATTCATGGGTGTGGATGATTCAAACTTTGAAATGACTTTCTTCTGTGCAGTTCAAGGTTCAAATCCTGAACATGCTGAAGAGTTTAAAAATGGCGTATTCAAAGTACTTAAAGATGTTGCATCGAAGCCTGTAGATGCTGCGCTGGTTGAAGCGATTTTGCATCAGATTGAATTGCATCAACGTGAGATCAATGGCGATGGTATGCCATATGGTTTAAGCTTGATTTTAAATGGCTTGAGTAGTGCAATTCACCATTCAGACCCAATTGATGTTTGGGATGTGGATACTGCCATTGAACAAGTCAAAGAAGAGTTGAAAGACCCAATGTGGCTTTCAAACCTAATTCAAGAATACTTGCTAGATAATCCACATCGCGTACAACTGACTTTAGTTCCAGATGCAGAGAAAAATGCGGTAGAAGCAGCTGCTGAAAAAGCACGTTTAGCTGAAATTGGCGCTCAACTCACTGAAGAGCAGAAAGCTGAAATCATTGCGCAAACTGAAGCGCTGAATGTGCGTCAAGATACCCCAGATGATTTGAACTTGTTGCCAAAAGTAGGCTTAGAAGATATTCCTGCACAATTACAAATTGTGCAAGGTCAACTCCGTGAAATTATCAGTAATGGCTTAGATACGCCTTTAAATCTTTATCATGCTGGTACGAATGGTATTTACTACCAACAAGTATTGATTCAAATACCTGATGAAGTCGTACAATCGCCATACTTCAACTTACTGTCTATTTTGATGGGTGAAGTGGGTGCAGGCGAATATGGTTATTTAGAGCTGCAACAATTACAAACTGCTGTAAGCGGTGGTTTAGGTATGGGCGCATCATTGCGTTCAAAAACTGATGATAAAGGTCAAATCAGTGCTTGGTTAACACTAACTACTAAATCACTGGTCAATAATCTTGAAGCGATTCGTTTATTAAAATTAGCCTTTGAACAACTGCGCTTTGATGAAAAGAACCGTATTGTTGAATTGTTGCAACAACGTAAAGCACGCTGGCAGTCTCGTGTTTCTGGTTCGGGACACAGCTATGCCATGCAAGTGGCTAGCCGTCAGCACAGTGCACTTGCTTTACGTGATTATCACAATACTGGCTTAGGCGCATTGAACTGGTTATCTGATCTAGTTGCGAATATTGAAAAAGATGAAACGGCTTACAACGCTTTAATTGAAGAGCTACAACTGATTCATAACCGTTTGCTAAAAGCCCCTAAACAATTCTTGTTGGTATGTGAAGAGCATCAATCAGACCGTTTGGTTGAAGAAGTGCAAACCGTTTGGGATAAAGTTGCGATTGAAAATATTCAGCATGAACTTACACAGGTTGATTTTGCCAATAGCAGCAATGACGAAGCATGGTTAATTCAAGCCAATGTTCAATTCTGTGCTTCAGCATATGCTGCGGTTGAAGTGTCACATCCAGATTCTGCGGCACTGATGATTCTTGCGGCTTATTTGCGTAATGGCTTCTTACACAGTGCTATTCGTGAAAAAGGTGGCGCTTATGGTGGTGGGGCGAGCTACGATGGCAATGCATGTTCATTCCGTTTTTATAGTTACCGTGACCCACGCTTAGCAGAAACTTTTAAAGATTTTGAAGCGAGTGTGCAGTGGTTACTGAATGCTGAGCAACAACCGCATCAATTGGAAGAAGCAATTTTAGGTTTGATTGCGAGCATGGATAAACCGGGTTCGCCAGCAGGTGAAGCGATTACTGCATGTTATGCATTGTTACATAAGCGTACGCCAGCATTCCGTCAAATGTTACGTGAACGCCTGTTAAATGTAACTTTGGACGACTTAAAACGCGTTGCTGTTAAGTATCTGCTTGAACAAAAACCGACTAAATCAGTCGTTGCGCCTGTGGCAAAACGTGAAGCATTGGTTGAGCTAGGCTTTGATATCAAACAAGTAAATTAAAACAATAAGGGGTAGATATGGCGTTCAAATCTCTTGAGCGTACTACATTGCAACTGAGCCTAATTGCGCTCAGTTCGATGTATGTCAGCAGTGCTTATGCACTTAATGGTGAAGTAACAGCTAATCCTGCCACGCCAGAAGCTTGCGTTGCACTTGAATCGAATGCTGAGCGTTTGTCATGTTATGACGCGTTGTTTAAGATTCCTGAAGAAGTTAAACCAACGCTTGTTTCTGAGCGTCAGGCTGCGCAAGAAATTAAGCCAGAGCCAACTGAGCCTTTAAGCCTAAAAGAAAAAGTTTCTCATGCTTTTTCAGATCGCTTATTCGCAGTTGAGGCACCAAGTTTAAATCCGAATTTGTCTTTATTGGACAGTCGTTGGGAGCTGTCACAAGAAAGTAAATTGGGGACGTGGAATATTCGTGGTTATCAACCTGTGTATTTAATGCCAGGTTATTGGACTTCAGAAAAAAATGAACGTCCATCGAGCCCAAATGAAAACTATACTGTCAATGCCGATCAGGAACAAAACCTGAAGTCGATGGAAGCGAAATTCCAATTGTCTCTTAAGACCAAAGCGGTTGAAAACTTATTTGGAAATAATGGTGATGTTTGGTTGGGCTATACGCAGTCATCACGTTGGCAGGTTTATAATGAGGACGAATCACGTCCATTTCGTGAAACCAATTACGAGCCTGAAGCAAGCTTAGTATTCCGTACGAACTATGAATTGCTGGGTTTAAATTGGCGTATGCTGGGTGTAACTTTCAACCATCAGTCTAATGGTCGTTCTGACCCACTTTCACGTAGTTGGAACCGCGTCATGCTGAACCTAGGTTTCGAGCGTGATAACTTTGCTTTAATGCTGCGTCCATGGTATCGCTTAGAAGAAGATGCTAAGGACGATAATAACCCAGATATTAAAGACTATATGGGACGTGGAGATTTAACAGCGTTCTATCGCAAAAATAATCATGATTTTAGCTTGATGCTGCGCCATTCTTTAAAGGGTGGAGATGATTCTCATGGAGCGGTACAGTTCGATTGGTCATTCCCAATTAACGGTAAGCTACGTGGTCAATTCCAAGTATTTGATGGTTATGGAGAAAGTTTGATTGATTATAATCACCGTGCAACCTATGTAGGGCTAGGTGTTTCTCTGCTGAATTGGTTCTAAAACGTTGAATTAAAAAAACCACGCTTTGGCGTGGTTTTTTTGTGCTATTTAGTTGTGATTTTGGCTATTAGCCAATTTGTATTTCCGAAGGTGGGTGTTTAAGGCGACTTTTTTTCGGAGTAGCAATTAAGTAGGCCAAAGTTAGGGGGCCGAGTCGTCCAGCAAACATCAATAACATGAGCGCTACTAAGCTTGCTGGTTGTAATTCGCTGGTTATGCCTCGTGACAAACCTACGGTACATGCAGCGGAAACTGCTTCAAATAACAAATCTAAGAAATGGTGTCTAGGCTCAAGTAACAATAGGCTAAATAGGCCAAAGAAGATTAAAGTGACGGTAATAAAAATCACTGCAAGGGCTTTAAATGTAGTTTTTTCAGAAATAGAGTGATTAAACACACGCAGTTCATCTTCACGTCTTAAAAAACTAATTACACTCAAGACCACAATAATGAAAGTACCGACTTTAATACCACCAGCGGTACTTAGAGAACCACCGCCAATAAACATTAATAACATCGTTACTAAGGATGATGCATCCGTCATGCTTTGCATAGGTAAGCTGTTAAAGCCAGAAGAACGAGGAACTGTGGCATGGAACCATGCGTTTAGCGCTTGATCGCCAATTGACATGTTGGCAAGCGTCGCAGGATTTGTTGCTTCTAAAGCCCAAATCACGACAAATGCAACCACATTCAGTCCCGCTATGGTAGAAAGTATTAACTTGCTATTGGTTGTAAGCTTTTTCCAACTTTTATTACGCTTAATATCCATGAGAACCAAGAAACCGATCCCACCAATGATATATAGCATACTAATGGTAAAAGTAATGAAATAGCGATCTGCGAAGCTCATTAAGCTATTGGGGAACAGTGAAAAGCCACCATTGTTAAAGGCGGAAACACTATAAAAGGCTGCATAAAATAGGGCCTGGTTGAAGTTATATTCTTGCATCCAAGCAATGGTTAAAATGACAGTGCCGATCAGCTCAAAAAATAAAGAATAGAGAAATACACCTTTAATAGTCATCGAAACTTTGGTGAGACTGGTTTGTCCAATTGTTTCCTGCGCCATAATTTGCTGTTTGAGGCCCATTTTAGGAGACAAACTCATTGCTGCTAAAATGGCAAAACTCATAAAGCCGAGCCCGCCACATTGCAGTAGTCCCATAATCACAATTTTACCGAATACCGTATATGCTTCTCCGACATTAACGACAGATAACCCGGTAATGGTGACAGCTGATGTTGAGGTGAACAGGGCATTTAACCAAGACAAATCACCATGATGTGAAATGGGTAGTTTGAGTAAAAGCGTACCTAATATAATCAAACCTAAGAAGCCTAGCGCTAATATGCTAGGTGGACTGAGGTTAATGGTATTTTGCTTTTTATTGTGTAATTTCATTTTAGCTATTCAATCTATACTTAAAGCGTGGAAGATCAATTAAGTTAATGGAATTTAATTGCTGACCTTAAAGTATTTAGCAAGTCTGCGCAGGGGCTCAATCAGGCCTTCAATGACAAGAATATCGCCAGTTTGTAAAATCAAATTTGGGTCTAGACTGTATTGAATATCTGTTCCGCGTTTATGCAAAATTGTTTTGACCTCGGGTACATGGTCCATCATTTGATTTAAACGTGTCCCTTGCTGAGACTCTTTAATCTCAACTTTCACTAAGTAGTGGTCGTCTTCCAACACCATATAGCGACTCACCATCGGGTAGCTCAGTGATTGTGCAACACGTACACCCATGTCTTCTTCAGGGTGAATGATTTTGTCGACACCGAGATGTGTCAAAATCATATGATGCGCTTTGGATTTTGCTTTGGCCCAAATTTTATGGATACCCATGTTTTTTAAATGCAGTACACACAAAATGCTGGCTTCAATATCTTCACCAATCGCAACAACGACGGCTTCACAGTTTTGAATATTCAGCTCTTGCAGCACATGCTCATCTGTTGCATCTGCAATGACTGCATGTGTTAGTTGGTCTGAGATATTTTCAACAAATTTTTTGTTGCTATCGATCCCAATCACATCATGTTTCAAGCCCATGAGTTCAGTTGCAACTGTAGCGCCGAAGCTACCCAAACCAATTACCGCGAATTGAGCCATAAAATCCCTAAGTTATTTTAAAGTTATAAATTGAGTAAATGGTAGCGTGTTCCTTTAAAGGCGGCTATTACAAATTACATAATCCATTTAAATAGAAAAGCTCTAATTTTTTATTTCTTCATCGTTTTGATAGGCATAAAATTCAGCAATATTGGGACAATTTTCCATAACTTGTTGGTATTTAAAAATTTCATAGCCTAATTTATTTTTTAGAATGTATTGAAATTGATGCTGATCATCTTTGATGACATTTAGGGTGGCTTTACGAACGAGTTCGGAGTTGTTCTTTAAACGGTTTAAGCTATCGCATGAAAATTCACGTATGATGGCTTGAACAGATTCCGGAGCGGTTTGATCACTCAGCTCATCAAAGCGAATATATACAATGTAATTTGGATATTGATTCAGCATTTCAGCTTGCGCGGTATAGCCGTAAATATTTTCTAGATTTTGCGTACGGGACTGATTTGGAATTTGTTTCATACTTTGACGAATCTTATCTTCCTCTTGCGTAAGTTGATAAGCCGGATATGCATAAAAATATCCACCTAAACCCACAATAGCGATCATAAATAAGGCATAAAAATTCAATTTAAATATCCATTTTGTTTTATTTTCAATGGATTATAGAGTGCGGTGAATTTAACGACAATGACGGCGTTGATGAATTAAATAGATGAATATCTTTATTTTGATGTAGAAAATAGTTGCTGCAAATAAAAAAGCTGGAATCTAGATCCCAGCTTTTTTATAGAAGTTTTATTTATTTCAAGAAACGTTGGTAACCCAAGTTATTGGTAATTTCAACGTATGGATAAGTAATACTTTCCAATGTTTCAACTAAACCATCTGGGTTTTGTTTCGCATCAGTTGCTTCCATGCCAACAAGTACTCGACCTTCAGCTGCTCCGTGGTTACGGTAGTGGAATAGGGTAATGTTATGTGTTGGGCCAAGACGTTCTAAGAATGTTAATAAAGCACCTGGACGTTCTGGGAATTCCACACGGAATAAACGTTCATTTTCAATATCTGCATGACCGCCAATTAAATAACGAATATGCAATTTCGCTACTTCATCATCAGATAAGTCATCAACATCATATTGAAATTTTAATGATTCAAAGATGTCCTGACGCTCTTTTTCACCGCCTTTTAAGCTAATACCTACAAAGACTTGTGCCGCTGTTGCACCGCTGGCACGGTAGTTAAATTCGGTAATATTACGACCTTGTAAAGCACGACAGAAGTTTAGGAATGAACCTTTTTCTTCGGGAATAGTCACAGCAAAAATCGCTTCTTTGCGTTCACCAAGTTCTGTACGTTCAGCGATATAACGTAAACGGTCGAAGTTCATGTTGGCACCGCATACAATCGACACGCAGTTTTTACCAACAAGTTCATGTTGTGCTACATATTTTTTGATACCTGCAAGTGCCATTGCACCTGATGGTTCTACAATACTACGGCATTCATCATAAGTATCTTTGATGGCAGCACAGATTTCATCTGTATTTACAAGAACAACATCACGTTCGACAATTGGGCCTGAGTTATCTGATTTTTGTAGTTGAATCACTTCAAATGGTTTTTCACCAATTTGAGCAACCGCAGTACCGTCAGCAAATAAGCCAACAGATGGAAGGATTACACGTTCATTGGCTTCGAATGCTGCTTTTAAACATGCTGATTCGTCATATTCAACAGGGATTACTTTCACGTGTGGAGCAACATCGCCTAAGTAAGCCGCTACACCTGCAATTAAACCACCACCACCAACAGCAACAAACACGTAATCCACATCACGCCATTGACGCAAAATCTCATTACCAATGGTGCCTTGGCCAGCCATAACGAGTTCATCGTCATAAGGAGGAATAAAGGTCATGCCTTCATCTGTTGCACGTTGAATCGCATATTTATTGGCTACGTCAAAAGAATCACCATGTAATACCACTTCACCGCCAAGGCGTTTTACCGCTTGGACTTTAATGTCTGGCGTAGTTTTCGGCATCACAATAATGGCGCGAATTCCCAGTTTTTGACCAGATAGAGCCACACCTTGCGCATGGTTACCTGCTGAAGCCGTAATAACGCCACGTTCCAACTGAGATTTCGGTAATTGACTAATACGATTATATGCACCGCGTAGTTTGAAAGAAAAGACAGGTTGCAGATCTTCGCGTTTAAAGCGAATGTTGTTGTTTAGCTTTTCACTAATTCGTGGCGCTGCTTCGAGTGGGGTTTCGATTGCAACGTCATAGACCGTTGCCTGTAATATTTGTCGAACCAAACGAGACAGCATGTTAATTTTCCATCTAACAGTTTAAAATAGGGGTTTATTGTAACAAACCCCTGTACATTTGGGCTGAAAAATCAGCGTCTAATGTCAAAAAATAGTTGAGCCAAGTTATGAGTCTGTATGCAACCCAAGATGAAAAGAAACAAGCTGCTGCAAAAGCTGCGTTAAAGCATTTGCCTAAAGGCGGTATTTTGGGTGTGGGTACAGGAAGTACAGTTAACTTTCTGATTGACCTATTACCAGAACTTCAACTTGAAGCTGCTGTAGCAAGCTCTGAAGCAACTGCACAACGCCTTAAAAAGTTAGGTATTGAAGTTGTCGATATGAACCATGTCGGTGGTTTAGATGCCT
This sequence comes from Acinetobacter sp. YH12227, assembly GCF_013417785.1. NCBI lineage: Bacteria > Pseudomonadati > Pseudomonadota > Gammaproteobacteria > Moraxellales > Moraxellaceae > Acinetobacter > Acinetobacter sp. YH12227. Next base: position 59,219 of record NZ_VPDH01000011.1, read on the forward strand.
ATGTAGATGGTGCAGATGAAATTGACCGTCACATGCACATGATTAAAGGTGGCGGTGCTGCACTGACTCGTGAAAAAATCGTCGCATCTATTGCGAAAAAATTCGTTTGTATCGTTGATGACTCTAAATGGGTTGATCAGTTAGCGCGTGAGTTTCCACTTCCTGTAGAAGTAATTCCAATGGCACGTTCTGCTGTTGCGCGTAAAATCGTATCTTTAGGTGGTGACCCCGTTTATCGTGAAGGTGTTGTGACTGATAACGGTAATGTAATTTTAGATGTTCATAACCTAAATATTTTGAATGCGTTGGAACTTGAAAAAACCATCAATGACATCCCTGGTGTGGTGTGTAACGGTATCTTTGCATTAAACAAAGCAGATGTAGCTGTTGTAGCCACTGATAACGGTATTGAAGAGCGTACAGCGGTTTAATATGCTGAAAGTTCCCTCTCCTTTTAGGAGAGTGTTAGGGAGAGGTTGTGTTAACAGTTCCCTCATCCTAACCTTCTCCCAGAGGGAGAAGGAACTCCCAATATATTTTTGAAAACTGTTCAAATTTTCAATTTTATGTATTGTTTACGAACTTTTAATAAAAGAAGAAAATGGCCCAAAACCTTCCAGAAATACAAATCACCCGAAAATTACGCGCCACACGCTTAAGACTGCGTGTAGAACTAACTCAAATCAAATTAACTGTGCCGCAATTTTGTACTCAGCGCCAAGTTCAGGATTTTTTAAAACAATCAGAACAATGGATGATTGAAACATGGCAAAAGCAGCAGGAAAAATCAGGGCAAATTGATAAGACATTTCCAACTGAATTAAAACTATTCAACCTAAAAAAACCGTTACAGGTTGTTTATCAAACACAGAAAAACTCTTTTATTTTAGATCAGCAAAACCATCAGCTTTTTGTTAGTGATCGCCAGCCCGAAAGTTATTTAAAAGCTTTCACAATTGCCTATGCCAAAACACATTTACCGCCGTATTTGCAAAAGCTGAGCATTGAAACGGGTCTAAAATTTAATCAATGCGCAGTACGTCAACCCAAAACACGATGGGGCAGTTGCTCTGCTAAACATGACATTATGTTGAATAGTGGTTTGGTACTTTTTCCACATGAAATTGCACGATATGTGGCTGTACATGAGTTGGCACATACCAAGCATTTTGACCATAGTTCAAATTTTTGGGCTGAAGTTCAAAAACATGATGTTAATTTTCAGCAGCATCGGAAAATACTAAAAATGACGCCAATGCCTTGGTGGTGGGGTTAGTAAATATAAAAAAATTTTTATTGGTTTATCTGGGCTTTGTTGCACAAACCTATCTGTAAAGGCTTTTTCAGCGATATAATTTTCAAATGAAGAAGCCTACACACAAAATCTACCGCACAACCAATTGGCCCGCATATAACCGAGCACTTATGAGTCGCGGAAATATTGCCATTTGGTTTGATCCTGCTACGCAATGGTATGCGCCATCAAAAGGCAAACAAGGGCG
>NZ_VPDH01000122.1:0-5875 GCF_013417785.1 Acinetobacter sp. YH12227
ATGTGGATTGGTATTTTTATAAAATCAGGCACTTAATTGAGAATGCCTTTGCTAGATTAAAGCAATTTAGAGGAATTGCCACACGCTATGACAAGCTAAAGCAAAGCTATGAAAATTCTGTTGCCTTTGCTTGTATCTTTATTTGGCTACCATTATGAAATGTCAACAGACCCTAATAATTCAGATACAGAATTATCTCAGCATGTTTTTTATTCATTAAAGTAGATACGTGCTGAGGCAGACGCATTGGCTGTGGCAAATGATCCAGCTGGCGCATCGGTATAGCTACCGTTCGCATTTTGAATTATTTGGCGCTGTGGGCGAGAAGGTGTGGGTGCCGCGGCATGATAATTGTCAGAACTAGCAATAATACGGCCATTTGAACTCGCGCTATCACTGTTAGATGCTGATGAAGCTACGTTTAAGCCACTAGAATATAAATTACTATAGCGACTGGTTACACGGCGCACATAATCTTGGGTTTCACGAAAAGGTGGAATGCCGCCATATTTAGCAACATTGCCTTCGCCAGCATTATAACCAGCCAAAGCTAAAGAGGTATTACCATTAAAGCGTTTTAATAGCCAAGACAGATAACGTGCACCCGCCATAATATTTTGGTGCGGGTCATAGGCATTTGAGACATTGAAGCGGCGGGCCGTCGCTGGCATCAATTGCATTAAGCCTTGAGCACCAACAGGGGAGCGGGCATTTGTATTAAAACCTGACTCGGTATGCATCACTGCTTTAATTAATCCTTCAGAGACACCATGCTGAGCAGCAGCTTGTTTAATAATATTGTCAAAGGCATTTTTATTGCGACTATAGCTTGGTAAAACTGAAGACTCATTAGAACCCCAGTTGCTATAACTGTGAATATTACTGTCCGGATAATACGTTTTCTTTTCAACTTTCAGATTGCTATAGCGACCCTGCTTATTGGTTAATAAGGTCGTACCATTACTTTCGCGTAATTGGTAAATGGTTTGCCCAGCAAAAGTGTTAGGCGCAGTCCAAAATATGGCCGCACTTCCGATAATATAGAGCCCCAAAGTCCAAATATTTTTTTTCATTTTATAGTGAAGAAATTTTCTGTCCCCAAACAGTTGAATTAGAGTTTAACAAAAAAAAATCAGATGAAAATGCTTCGGTTGCTGATTTCTTCACTAGTTTGTAAAAATCAAGTCATTTTGATGATTCAATAATCAAAAAAAATATTTATTTTTTTTTAATGAGCATAACTTGACACACTTAAATAATTGAAAAATAAGTAAAAATAAATTGATCAAAAAGTGATCAATTTAAATAGAAGCCTTAAAATAAGGGCGGCTCAAGCTGTCAAGCCTTTTAGAATCCACAAAGTTATCCACAGGTTTTGTGGACAACTGTGGAAAAGTCCAAAAGATAAGCGTTTCGGGTAAAAAATGAACGCTAGCGTATAAAATTATGAACAAGTGATTACGTGACGATGACAGCAATTTTACATTTTCGGGAAAATACATTCTTTTGATGCGCAGCTGCGTCGAATCAGCTAAAATTGCGCGGTATTTTTATTTAGGTTTAACTCGTCTATGTTCTCGCCAGTTGAGTCCGAACAAGGATTTAATTTCAAACCAGAACTACCAACTAGCTCTGCGTATTATCGTCTATTGAAAAAGCTACGCCGTCAGGTCGGTCATGCCATTCGTGATTTTAAAATGATCGAAGAGGGTGACAAAGTCATGGTGTGTATTTCTGGCGGTAAAGACAGTTATACCTTGCTTGACATTATGTTGCAGTTTAAGCGTATCGCACCAATTAATTTTGATGTGGTTGCGGTTAACCTTGACCAAAAGCAGCCTGGTTTTCCTGAAGATGTATTACCACGTTATTTAGAAGAAAATAACATTCCGTATTATATTTTAGAAAAAGATACCTACAGCATTACCAAACGTTTAACCCCAGAAGGTAAAACGTATTGCGCAGTATGTTCACGTTTACGTCGCGGATCTTTATATGGTTTTGCACAAGAAATTGGTGCAACCAAAGTCGCGCTTGGTCATCATCGTGATGATATTTTGGCAACGTTCTTCTTGAATTTGTTCCATGGCGGTAGCTTAAAAGCGATGCCACCTAAGCTTTTATCTTCGGATAAAAAGAACATTTTGATTCGTCCGCTGGCTTATGTGGAAGAAAAAGACATTATCAAGTATGCGGAAATGCGTAAGTTCCCAATTATTCCGTGCAACTTGTGTGGTTCACAAGAGAACTTACAGCGTGCCATGTTAAACGACATGCTACGTACCTGGGATAAAGAATATCCAAAACGCTTACACAGTATTTTTGGTGCATTGCAAAATGTATCACCATCACAATTGGCTGACCGTGAGTTGTTTGACTTCGAAAAATTAGACGAAGAACGCGAGTTTGATTTTAAAGAAAGCAGTAGTTGTTCGACAGAGGCAGGCGAACATGAAAGCAAACGCATCAATATGGTGAATTTAGGTTTTGCTGCTGACTAATGAAATAATTGGGTAAAAAGAAAGGCATTCTCAGGAGTGCCTTTTTTTATATTGATGATTTTTAATACTTTGTTGTTAAGGTGTTAAATATTGAACGGTGCGTACAAAAAACTTTAGCCATTTTATAATTGATCATGCTATAACAAGCGACAAGCAAAAATAGCTTGCACTGATGTTGTCTGGAACGGCAACACAAACGAACAAAATAAATTGAGGAAAGATCATGCCTGCTTTTTTAACTGATGATTGGTTTTCAACTGTAGAAACTTTGACTGCTCAAGCTGGTGACTTAAATTTACCACCTGCGTTGGCTAACCTTGCAATTAACCTAGTTGTAGCTGAAGCTGCAGGTAACACAGAATTATCTTTAGATGGCGGCGCAATCAAAAAAGGTTTGTCATCAAATGCAAAAACTACATTAAACATGGATGCTGAAACATTACGTAAAGTATTCCTAGAGTTTGATATGGCTGCGGCGATGCAAGCATTCATGACAGGAAAAATCAAAGTTCAGGGTGACATGTCTCAGCTGATGGCATTGCAAACTGCAAAACCGAGTGCAGAACAAAAAGATTTATTCAAAAAAGTACTAGAGCAAACAGCTTAAGTCTTTTGAAATAAAAAAGCTTACCCGAAGGTAAGCTTTTTTTTTTGCTTTAAGAAAATTTCAAGTCTTTAAATATTCACCAATTGCGGTGTGGTCTTGATATGTTCTAAATAGGCACGAATACGTGTGACATATTGAACTGCTTGACGATAACGTCCATTGCTGGCTTTGTTACGGTCTAAATAAGCGTATAGGTTCACCCATTTATCTGGGTTTTTACCTTGTGACTTAATTCGCTTCTGAATCTGAGAAACAGCACCAGGCCCCATATTGTAAGCAACGAGGGCATACCAATTACGATCAGGGAAAGGAATATGACTATAACGATTTAACATTTGGTCATAATACTTTGCACCACCTTGAATGCTTTGTGTCGCATCGGTACGGTTACTCACACCCATAGCTTTTGCCGTACTGTTGGTCAGCATCATAATGCCGCGTACGCCTGTTGGCGAAACAGAGTCAGGTTTCAAATACGACTCTTGATAGCCAATGGCTGCAAGTAAATGCCAATCTAAATCGTATTGCTGTGCAGTCTTTTTAAAACTAGCTTTATAGATAGGCATACGTTTGGTTAAATCACGTTGAATGATATTCCAAGAATCTTGCTTGACCGCATTACGATTATAAAATGAAGCGAGTTGACTGATTGCTCCATTTTGCTTTGCACGACAAACAAAGCCACTTGCAGTTTGGCTCAGTGGGTCATCGGCATTTTTAAACACCCAGTTTAAATTGCTATTTAAACCATTTTTTTGCAATGAAACCGTGTCACCGCAACTTGCTGAAAATGAAGTGAGGTGTTTTGCTTCAATACTTTGCATGCTCGCCGTCGTCATCGCAAAACTTGCTTGACCTTTAGCGACCATTTTTAAAGCAGTGGCATTGTCTTTGACTGTACGAAAGTCAAGTTTGACATTAAGACTATCCGCATAATTTCGTGCAAGGTCATAACCAAAACCATGCAGATGTTTACCATCCTTAAAAACGATATCTGGGTTGGCTACAGATACAACAGTCAATTTACTGTTATTGACGACAGCATCATATTGATGTGTCGCTTTACTTGCATTGATACTGTGAAATGGTATTGCAACAGTACAAAGTGCAAGGGCTTTAAATGGGAGAGAGTTAAAAGAGTTAAGGCAAAGCCTAAACCCAGAAGTTGAACTACTGTGCATGTTGTCTCCGCTACAAGTAATTTATGCCCTAAAAAGCAAAGGCAAAAATGCCTCAGACTTTTTCAAGTTTGATAAATTCAATAAGGGTTGGGCAGTCATGACGTCATTCAGAATGACTAAGGTTTAACGGGAAAATATGTAGAAAATCTACACTGATGAAAAAATAAACAAGCTTAAAAGATGTGCGCATAATAAAGATCAAAAAAAAGCTTGTCAAATTTTGTACGAAAAATTATAAAATTATGTAACATAAATAACTGATTTTGTTTGGGAATAAATTTTATATACTGCTACTGTGTAGAAATAGGGGATAAAATAGGCTTTTATTGTAAGTTGTTGCTCATCAAACTAGCCTAGAAAACATCATGAAATCTAACTTAATTACCCGCGCTGGGCATGATTTATTGGTCGCTGAACTGAAGCATTTATGGCATGAAGAACGGCCCGAAATAACCAAAAAAGTGAACTGGGCAGCGAGTTTAGGCGACCGCTCTGAAAATGCAGATTACCAATACAACAAGCAATTGTTACGTAAAATTGATCGACGTGTTCGTTACCTTGGAAAGCGTTTAGAAGAACTCCGAATTATTGACTATTCACCCGAACAAGCCGGCAAAGTTTATTTTGGAGCTTGGGTCGATATTGAAAATGAATTGGGCGAAGAAAAAACGCTACGCATCGTCGGTGTTGATGAAATTTACGACCATCATCCACAGCATATCTCTATTGATTCACCCATGGCTCGGGCGCTTTTGTCTAAACAGGTAGATGATGAGGTGGAAGTTGTTACACCATCAGGAAAAAAATGTTGGTATATCAATGCTATTCGTTATGAACTGAGAGAAGAAGCATCGAAATAATAGAATTTGCTTTTATTTTGTTCAATTGAATGCTTTTTTGACAAAATGATTTGCCATTGTGGAATTTTATTTATATGATGGCGCCCATGGAAGCGTGGCAGAGCGGTTTAATGCACCGGTCTTGAAAACCGACGAGGGCGCGAGTCCTCCGTGAGTTCGAATCTCACCGCTTCCGCCAAATTCAAAACCCCCAATCATTGATTGGGGGTTTTTTTATGACTTTATTTTCTATTTCTAAAATAAATAATAAGGTGATCGATAGTTTTTTATATACTTGGATGTATTTTTTTGGTGATCATTAGTCTGAAATTTTTCTAAAAAAACGTTTCTAGCTGAAAAAAAAGATGTTCTGAATTTTATGCAATTGTTGTAATTGCATAAAAAGTGAATAAACGATTCAAGCAAGGCATAAAATCATGGAAAATAATTTGCCATTGTGGAATTTTATTTATATGATAGCGCCCATGGAAGCGTGGCAGAGCGGTTTAATGCACCGGTCTTGAAAACCGACGAGGGCGCGAGTCCTCCGTGAGTTCGAATCTCACCGCTTCCGCCAAATTCAAAAAACCCCAATCATTGATTGGGGTTTTTTTATTGCCTAAAATTTTATCACTTGGAGCGTAAAACCTCGTGGTTCAGCACGAGGATATAAGCGACTGGCGTAAGCCATACGACATGGAATGTCGTATTAAATATCTTTGTTGTTCATTACTTAAAATATTATTG
>NZ_VPDH01000123.1:0-5708 GCF_013417785.1 Acinetobacter sp. YH12227
TTGTTCCATTTTAGATATTTGTTTAAGATAAGATATAGCTCATTGAGATGTGTCATAGTATTCGTCGTTAGAAAACAATTATTGTGACATTATTTCAATGAGTTATCTATTTTTGTCGTGTACAGAGAAAAAAATATCAAAATATGATTATCTGAAATTATTTTAATAATAAAAAAATCAGTCGAAATGACTGATTTTTTAAAATTCAATTTGATACTTTGAACTTAAAGACCGGCTTCGTATTGCTCGCTTGAAAGTAAAGCCTCTACATCTGCAATATTGTCAGGTTTAATTTTGTAGATCCAGCCTTTGCTATAAGGTGCATCATTGACAAAATCCGGATCATCTTCAAGGTCAGGGTTTACTTCAACCACAACACCAGAAACCGGAGCATGAATATCAGATGCTGTCTTTACTGATTCAACCACACCAGATTGTTCACCCGCAGTAATGTGTTTACCTACTTCAGGTGCTTCTACATAGACTAAATCACCTAGGGCATCTTGTGCATGATCAGAAATACCAGTAACAACGAGGTCACCTTCAATTCGCACCCATTCATGTGTACTTGCGTACTTCAAATCTGAAGGATGATTCATTGATAACTCCTTAAATCCATTAAATTCATTTTTCGCATGAGTTATACATGCTTTTGATCCAAAACAAAAGACTTATAAGTACGGATCTTTACGCCAATTGCTTGGGCTTCGACCACTCCAACGTTTGAAGGCACGGCTAAAATTAGCAACATCACTATAGCCCAATTCATCTGCAATTTGTTCAAGGGTAAAGTCTGTACGAGACAATAGTGAGGTTGCATGCCGATAGCGAACTTCATCCACTAAAGTCGAAAATGATGTACCTTCAGCAGCCAGTTGTCTTTTCAGAGTTCGATCAGACATATGTAAACGTTCAGCAACACTTTCAATGCTTAGATAGTGTTGTTCAGAATTGGTTAATATATCTCGTACACGCATCGCAATACGATGACGCTCACCTAAGGCTGAAAGTTCGGCTTCACATTGGTTAATCGCAATTTGACTCGCAATAGGGTCAGCATGAACTAATTTATTCCCCAAATATTGTTTATCAAAACTGAGTAATAGATGAGGTTGATCAAATCTAAACTGGTGACGTGGATATTTTGCAATAAAACGTTCTAAACCTTCTGGCTGTGGGAAATCGAAGTCTATTTCACCGGCGGAATAATCAACACCGGTAATGGCTTTTCCCATACTGATCATGCCAAAAATCAACGCAATAGATATTTCGGTACGTAAGGGTTCTAAGGTGACATCAGTTTGTAATTGAATAGTCGCTTTACTGCCAAAGGTAGAAAAAAACAATTGCAAAAAGGGCATACGTAACTGTATAAATCGGTTTGCTAAAACCAAGGCATCCGTAATATCCCGTGCAGTCATAATGGCATAACCAATAAAACCATGTATGGAAATACGCATTTGATTCCCGAGGTGAAAGCCTAGAGTCGGTTCACCCGTAAGCTTTAATGCATGCTCAACTAACTGGTTGGCTATCGCTGTCGGAATGCGAAAATCAGGTTCAGCAAGTTGCTCACTATTGAGCCCAAACGGTTCAAATAATGTCTCTGCGGTGTAGCCCCAACGTGAGACAACATCTAAAAGGAGCAATCCATAAACGCCGGGTATACCCTGATCCTGACGGGAAGTAATTGTTTTCATAGCGTTCCGTTGCAATGCAGGTTTTTTCTTGTGTTCAAATCTATATTGGCATGAAATCAAGTTGCATCCTACAAAAATTGTTGGACAAACTTTGCTTAGCTTCTTTTATATCGATTGAATTTTAACTTGTAAAGTACTTGTAATTCACTGACTATTCCGCTTTGAAGGTCTTACTAAATACAACAATTTTTGTGGTCGACATAAACAGCACATCGCCATTTTGATTCAAAGCCTGCGTAACATAACTTACGATGCCGCGATCGTTTTTACTTTTCGATGGCGTAATTGCTACAATTTCTACTTCAGCATGTAATTTATCTCCAGGCCGTGTTGGTCGTGGCCAGCGGAGACTCGATTCGGAACCAATCAAACCATAAGCCACAGGGAAACATTCTGTCCAAAGACGCATGGTGACAGCTGCAGTATGCCAGCCACTTGCTGCCAAGCCTTTAAAAATAGGGTGTTTTTCAGCTTTTTCCTCATCTGTATGAAATTCTTGCGGATCATAAGCATTTGCAAATTGCTTAATCTCATCAATACCCATTTCATATTCACGACTGACGAAACGATCACCTACTTTTAAGTCTTCCAAGTACAGCATGTATTAATCTTCCTTTGCTTCAGGTTTATGTTGTTCTATTAAAAATCCGCCAGTCTGGCGTTGCCATAAATGTGCATAAATTCCATTTAATGCAACTAATTCTTCGTGTGTACCTTGTTCAGCAATTTTTCCCTCATCCAAAACAATAAGACGATCCATTTGTGCAATTGTCGATAAGCGATGGGCAATTGCAATCACGGTTTTGCCTTGCATCAAATCATCTAGACTAGATTGGATCGCCGCCTCAACTTCTGAATCTAAGGCACTGGTTGCTTCATCTAAAATTAAAATTGGTGCATCTTTAAGGAATACTCGCGCTATGGCAATACGTTGACGTTGACCACCTGAAAGTTTTACACCGCGTTCACCCACAAATGCGTCATAACCACGTTGACCACGTAAGTCGACTAATTGTGGAATGAACTCATCCGCCTTGGCTTTACGTACAGCCTCATACATTTCTTCATCCGTCGCATTTGGACGACCATATTTAATATTTTCCTCGACGGTACGATGTAAAAGAGAGGTATCTTGAGTGACTAGTGCAATACTTTTTCTCAAACTATCCTGTGTCACATCTTCTATATTTTGACCATCAATCGAAATACGACCTTGGTTAATAGTATAAAAATGCAGTAATAATTGTATTAATGTAGATTTACCTGCGCCAGAGCGACCCACAATACCAATCTTCTCACCAGGGCGAATGGTCAGGTTAAATTGATCAATAACGTTTTTATCGTTGTAGGCAAAATTCACATTTTCAAATTTTATTTCACCTTGAGGCACAACTAATTCTTTAGCGTCTGGTTTATCTTGAATATTAATACGGCGTCCCATGGTTTGCATGCCATCTTGAATTGTGCCGACATTTTCAAATAAAGCAGATGTTTGCCACATCATAAATTCTGAAATACTGCTCAGTTTTAAAATCATGGCGGTCGCTGCAGCAATTACGCCTAATTCAGCTTGGCCATTCATCCATAGCCAAATGGCAGTTCCCAATACTCCGCCATATAGAACAATCGTAAGCAAATTTGTAGTGATGTTATATTTTGCACCCAATCGCATTTGCTTGTAGACGGTGGTCATGAACTCTTTCATGGATGATTTAGCATACTGACTTTCTCGACCAGCATGAGCAAATAGTTTTACTGTTTGAATATTGGTATAGGCATCAGTTACACGACCTGTCATGACAGCGCGTGCATTGGCTTGTTCATTAGCAACTTTACTCAGCTGCGGAATAAAATAACTTGCAGAACCAATAAATAATGCCAACCACAACATTAAGGGAATAATTAAAAGGGGCGAAATAGCACCTAAAATAATCGTAATAGAAATCAAATATATAAGCACATAGGCAACCATATCGCCCAAGATGATCCAAAATTCACGTACGGCCAATGCGGTTTGCATGACTTTTGCAGAGAGTCGACCAGCAAAATCATTATGAAAAAAATCCAAACTTTGTTTTAACAGTAAATTGTGAAATCTCCAACGCAAACGCATTGGGAAGGTACTGTATAAAATTTGATGCTTAATAATGGTTTGTAGACATGAGAAAAAGATATTGGTCAGTAAAATACAGGCCAAAATGGTTAAATTGGTTTGATGCTGCTGTAAAAAAGTATCAGGCTGTGATTGGTTAAGCCAATTTACTAATTCACCGATTTTTGAATAAAGTAAGGCTTCAAAACTAGCTACACCAGCGGTACAGAGTACCAATATGAGTAAATAGCGTTTTACACCAGATGCTGCTTGCCAAACAAAGGGGAAAAATTTCGTAGGCAAGGGCTGATGCAAATTTTTTTCTGGATAGGCATCGACTAAATTTTCAAACCATTTAAACATGCAAACAACCTAGTATTTTTAAGTCAGCGAATCTTTGATCAATACCGATGAGTGTAATTGATTCGATTCAGTTAAACCATGTCGTTTTACTTGTTGTTTTATACAAGTTGTTCACTCTGATTCATAGTGCTGTAATGAACAACACAATTTCGGCCTTGGTGTTTGGCTTCATATAAAGCAATATCGGCATGTTTAATAAGTTGGTCTAATTTCGGATGTTTAGGATCCAATTTAGAAACCCCTACAGAAATTGTGAACGTTAATTCTTGATCATTGATATTTAAACATTGTTGTTCCATCTTATAGCGTAGACGTTCTGCAATTTTTAGCGCATCAGCTTGTACAGTATAGGGTAGTAGAACAATAAACTCCTCACCGCCAAAACGCGCTAACATATCATTATGTCGCATCTCTCGACGAGCGACTTCTGCAATACAGCATAGGACTTGATCACCAACGTCATGACCATAAGCGTCATTAATCTGTTTAAAATGATCGACGTCGAAAATTAGTAAACTAGTGCTGACCGTATGCGGTGTCTCTCTAATTTTTCGATTGGCTGATTGCACAAAATGACGGCGGTTACTGATTTGAGTCAGTTCATCAGTGTGCGCTAACTTACGTAATGTATGATAATTCCAATCATCAAGCAGTGCGCGTAAGAATGTCTTACGTGAATTTAAAGTATTGTTCCAGCATATATAAATACTAAATAGTAAGATGGGAACATATACAAATAGGTAAATGATAAAGTCACTGAGGACATTAAGACGCCAGACGCCAAACAAAACTGCCGCAGTAATCATTGCAGAGCTGAGTAAAGCCGGACGAAAATGTACCTGTATACTAAGGTTGCCTAAAACAATCAAAATAACAGCTGCATATTGATATGTATATACAGCTTCATTGTTGGAGTTGAGTAGAATTTCAAACCATAGTACAGCTGAAAGACAGGTCGCATAAGGCAAAACCATATCGAGTAACTGAATACGCCGAATGTATTTAAATAAAAAAAAGTTAAGTCCAAACGCACCAATAATTGCAATGACTCGAATCACACCAGACAGTACTTCTACATCCGGCACAACGTATCGATCTGCCCAAAAATAGATTAAAAACGCCAATTGAGCAAAATGATTAACTTGCTGTAAATATTTTTTTTGGTTGTAGTATAAAAATTTATGGAAAGCGCTTTTAAATTGACTCGGTATACGTGCAATCGGATCGCGTAGAGCATTTTCAATGTGTTCACGGCTATGGACATCGCAGGCTTCTGATTTTATTAGGGTGTGCTTAACCGGTGATTGATTCATTGAATCAAACAAAATTTCTGATGGTGTTCTAACTGATTTATGAGAAGGGTTTGGGGTACCTTCCATGATCAAGTTCCTATTTTAGAAGCTTTTTTATGCGTTTGTTTACAAATAATATAGGACTTACGCACTATTATTTATAGATTCTCTGTGGTAGCAGATGATTTTTATCGAGAATAAAGTCATCAATGAAGTTTTTGATAACTGGTCTAAATAATTTCTTCTGCCAACGATATACAT
>NZ_VPDH01000124.1:0-5613 GCF_013417785.1 Acinetobacter sp. YH12227
TTTTCTAACTTAGACCAGTGTTGATCAGTCAACATTGTACGAGGCATAGCGAGGAGTAGATTTGGTTTGGCGATTAAATTCTACTTTCTCGCTATTTTTTTTGCACAGTAAATGTCAACAGACCCTAAATTTCATATTTTAAACTGTATAGCGTTTGCTCAATCCCCACTCTGCCAAAATTCGGCGGTAAGTGGTTGATGAACGATCTGCCTCAAAATGTGCCTCCATTGAAATATCTAAAGGAAGTTCTTCTGGTTTTTGGCTTTCCACCATGTCCTGATCTTCAGCGAAGATTTGTGCATTGAAATCATAAACTGCCTGTAAGTCTCCTGTAGTATCAAAGTTACGAGTTAAGGGAACGAATAATCGCGTTTTATTGTGCGAAACTGGACAGCACGCATTTAAAATTTTAAGTAAGCCATTTTCAGGAAAGTCGATAGTCAAAATAGCTGAAAATGGTGGATAGACATCGAAAGTACGTTTCCATAAAAAATCATCTGGTGCTAAATGTTGTAAGCCATGCGGATAGTTACTGACATCACTCACATACTCTGTATGTAAGCCATAATCCGTTCGAACGGTCGAATATTTTTGTACCTTTGGATTTTCACGATCAGCAAAACTTTGGTTATGTACCCATGCAAAGTGCGCAACATCAATAAAGCCTTCAAGCTGACGGCCACTTGATCCAGCAATATCGACAAATGGAGGGAGAATTGACTGATGTTCTTCACTGTCCCACGTGTCTAAATCTGGAAAATTGGCTTTCGATACATCGCGGTTAAATAAACTGGTCCAAATTAGTCCGTATTTTTCTACAACTGGAAATTTGGTCAGTGAAAAACGATCTGAAATTTGTGTGAGCTCCGGTTGAGCAGGAATTTTTACGCACTTTCCTTCACCGTTATAGTGTAGGCCATGGTATGGGCAAATAATTTCTTCGCCTTTCACCCATCCTTTGGTTAATGGCACACCACGATGCGGGCAAATATCGCGTACCAGATGAATTTTTCCGCTTTCAGTTTTATACAAGGCCATTTTCACATCAAGTAATTGTACTTGTTGCGGTTGTTCTGAAACGTCCTGAGTGCGTGCAACTGGGTACCAATGCTGCGCTAAAATATTCCAATCGTTTGCATCAAATGAACTGCATTGTGGTTGGGTAAATAAATTCAGTACAGGAATCGCATTCATTTTTAAATCTCTACATTCGCAATATTTGCAGAACTTTTATGCCATGTAACTAGGGCTAATTCGTTCTTTTCTAAGTCAAAAATACGGCTGCACAGCATTTCTGTCTATTAGAATGATTTGCATACATTGTTCTCTTTTTTAGAACACAAAAGCAGAATGAATTGAAAAAATCAAAAGTTATGGCATGAAAATCGCTTAAGCATGGATAAGTACTTTGTAAACTGCCCGTGAGATTTAATAGCTGTATGTCGATTACCTTTTCCCGATTTTCTGAATATTTTATGGCTGTTGCCCGTACTGGCAGTTTACGTAAAGCCGCAGAACAGCTTTTTATTTCAGTGTCTGCTGTGCATCGGCAAATTGTACTGGCTGAAGAAGAGTTAGGCGTCGCTTTGTTTGAGCGTTTACCTCAGGGACTCAAGCTAACGTTGGCTGGTGAATTACTTTATGCCGATTTGCTTAAATGGCAAAAAGAATATCAACTGACTCGAACTCGATTTGATGAAATTCAAGGATTAAGTCGCGGCAATATTGAAATGGGTTTTATTGCTGCACTAAATGATGGTTTTGTCGTGGATTGTATTCAACGCATGGCTGAAAGCTATCCATGGATTAATCTCAATATTAGTATGAATAGCAGTGAAGAAATATCGAGAAAAATCATTGATGCAGAATTAGATTTTGGCATTATTTTAAATCCCAAAAGTCACAATCAATTAGAAATCTTATCCTTTATTGAAATTCCTTTAGGCTATGTTTTATCACCACATCACACCTTAGCCGGCATGGATAAAATCTATTTATCCGACACTTTAAATGAACGTCATATCATGCCAAGTGAACCTTTAGTCATCAGTGATTATGTACATACTCTCTATAAACATCATAAATTTAATCCCATACAAAAGATAGAATGTAATGACATTAGAATGATAACGTCATTAATTCAACAACAATTAGGCATTGGTTTGATGTCATATATGGATGCATTGCCACTTTTAAACTCAAAAAAGATCGTTTTTAAACCAATTCGTGAAAAAGGCATGCACCGTTTAACCATTGCTTTGTGCGTAGCTTCAAAACGTCAAACATCTCGTCTTTCACAAATAATGGTAAATTTATTGGTCGAAAAAATGGAAGAAATCAAATTGCAGTTAAAGCAACTTCCTTAAATATTTAATCCTTTGCTCTTCAATCTAATGTTTCTTTATAGCTAAAAAAAGCCAGTGTGAATATTCACACTGGCTGCTGAAAGCTAACTTTTTAGTTTTACATTTATTATTGTCTTACTGCTTAGTCGAGCGGATTACCGACAATATTACTAATAATCCCCTTCATAATATGATTACCTTGTTCTTTGCGTAACTCTGCATACCATTCTCGGGTCACCGCTTCATCTTTCATATGTGTTACATCACAGCGCTTACGGGCGCGAAGTACCAATTCATTAGCACGTTCATTACGCTTGTTCTGATAGCGACGTAAAGAATCTTGTAAACCTAAGGTGTTAATTTGCAATGAACGTGCCAAATAGATAGCATCTTCCATCGCTTGACAGCCGCCTTGACCAATATCAGGTGTTGTACTGTGCGCTGCATCACCTACAATCACCACTCGACCTTTGTAGAAATCAGCGAATGGTTCGATATCGTGAATTTCTACACGATTGGTCTTTTGCACATCGACTGCATCAATTAACTTTTGGACAGGCTCACACCATCCTTTAAAGTATTGTTTGAATAAAGCTTTATATTGGCTACGATCATTTTCAAGACCAACTGGTAGTGGCACATCAAAAAAGAAATAAAAACGATTATTTGCCACAGGCATCAGTGAAACACGTTTGCCTTCACCTACAAAAGTTGTCCATTGATCTGCTGCAGCATAATCATCTGAGACATCAACAAGACCATTCCAATTAACATAGCCTGCATATCGTCGCTCAACTTGCTCACCTAAAACATAGGCACGAGTAATTGAATGTGTACCGTCTGCACCGACCAATAGATCAGATTCTATTTCGCTACCATCTGCAAATTGAATTTTTACACGCTCTCCTTCTTCAACAAAAGAAACCATTTTCTTAGCAAGATGGATATCTTCACGGCCAAATTCATCCATCAGCATATTTTGTAGTTCCGCACGTGATACCGGATATGGTCTTTGCCCGACTTCTTCAATCAATGGATAAAGACTAAACTGAGTCATCACATCGCCTGTCAAACCATCAATATAAGCAAGGTTATCCATTTTGCCGCCAAGCTTTTCAACTTGCTCTGTTAAGCCTAAATAATTCAGACATTTCACACCGTTAGACCATAATGAAATCGCAGCACCCACCGGTAAAATTTGTTCTGCTTGTTCATAGATGGTTACTTGGTGTCCGAATTTTTTTAGTGCGATGCCTGTAGTTAGACCCGCCATACCTGCACCAATAATTGTAATTTCCATCTATAACTCCCCTGTGTTTTATAAGTTTCTAACTCATAAAATGCTAAAAGCGTGCCATTTTTTATAATGTGCCATGAGAAAATCCAAAAGTTGGCACACGCTGTGCATCTAAACGCGTGTAAATGCTTGTTTTTATCGTTTGTTAAATTTTTTGTAGCACGATAGCGCAAAGCATGAATTTTGAAAGAAAATAGCGAATGGATTTAATATATGGCGACTTTATTAGCACCCGATTTTGATATTCCTGCACAATTACAGACACTTACCAATTTGGCAGATGACCGTATTGGTGCAAAAATTATTGAATGTTCAGATGAATTTTTCGCAGAAGCAAAACGTATGCTTCAATTTGACGCGCCAATTTTTGTTGAAGATAAATTCGATGACCATGGTAAATGGATGGATGGTTGGGAAACGCGCCGTAAACGTCACACAGGTTATGACTGGGCAATTATTCAATTGGGCGTAGCTGGGCATATTAAGGCTTTAGATATTGACACTACCTTCTTCACTGGGAATTACCCTGCTTCAGCTTCAGTTGAAGCCTGCTACGCCCCTGATGGCGATCTTGCTCAAGCTGAATGGTTGAACATATTAGAGAACAACGTACTTGGCCCAAGTCAGCATCATGTTTTGCCGATTACAGCTGACCAAGTTTTTACTCATGTGCGCTTAAATATTTTCCCTGATGGCGGTGTTGCTCGTTTTAAAGTGTATGGTGAAGTGAGCGTTCAACAGCAAGATCGCACTGCAACAATTGATTTAGTTGCTTTAGAAAATGGTGGACGTGTAATTGCTTATAGCGATGCACATTTTGGTCATCCACGTAATCTGATTAACCCAGGTCGCGGCATAAATATGGGCGATGGTTGGGAAACCAAACGTCGTCGTGCACCGGGCTTTGATTGGTGTATTTTGGCTTTGGGTCAAACTGGTGCAATTGAAAAAATTGATATCGATACGGCACACTTTAAAGGCAACTTTCCAGCTCAAGTCTCGATTCAAGCGGTCTATGTTGAAGATGCAACCGATCCACAATTAATTCCACAAAGTATGTTCTGGCCATTTTTACTCGAAGCACAAGACATGCAAATGGATCATATTCATAGCTTTGTAAATGAAATTTTGCAACATGAAAAGATCTCGCATATTCGCATCAATATGATTCCAGATGGTGGTATCAGCCGTATTCGTATTTGGGGCAAAACCAAAAGCTAAATTGATAGCTTGAATACTTCCTACATCAAGAAGGATAAATGCTGAGGTTTTATCCTTCTTCTCCTGCACTTTATATAGACAATAAAAGAATTACACATGGTTCAAACAATTCAGCTACAGCCCCTGAGCATTGAAAACTTTGCCCCATTTGGCGAGGTTATTTGCATTGATGGACAGGATTTTTTTCATATCAATGATGCGCATACCGAGCGTTATCATGCCCTTGCAACCACTGAAATCATCGGTGAAGCGCATGCAGGGATTAGTATTTTTCGTAATATTAAACAAACAGAAATTCCTTTTTCGGTTTCGATGCTTGAGCGACATCCGAATGGCTCACAAGCTTTTATCCCGATGCAAGGTCAGGCTTTTTTAATTGTGGTTGCACCTGCATTGGATGATCAAACGCCTGATATTTCAAAACTCTGTGCTTTTATTTCAGATGGCACACAAGGTGTTAACTACCATGCAGGTACATGGCATCACCCTCTATTAACTTTAGAGGCGCCAAGTAACTTTGCCGTGGTTGATCGTATTGGTATTGGACATAATTGTGATGTTTATCATTTTAATGAAGTAATAAAAGTCGTTACATAAATTTAAGCTATCATTGAAATTGAAACCTTATAGGACTTACGCATTGACGGATTCAAAAAAGTATTAAAATACTTTATAAAGTATCTGTGATCAGACGAATTAAACATGCTTCTACAGCAACTTGTACATTACCCATTTATATGGGCTTTCTCA
>NZ_VPDH01000125.1:0-5414 GCF_013417785.1 Acinetobacter sp. YH12227
TAAATCATTGACATAATTCCAGACAAAGTTCACTTCTGATGCTAGTTGGTCTAACACCTTGCAATGTTTGTCTTTTATACGTAATTTAAGGGTTTTCATGTACTTATATTAACAATCAAAACTCAAGAAAAATAGTCCTTAGTTAAATCAAACGACACTTCATGTCGTGTCGCTTATATCTCTGACCTGAAGGACAGAGTTTTACGCTCCATTTGATAAAATGGGTTTACTTCAGCTCGTTTTGAAGCGGCTGTCACTTTATTTTTAAGCTTAGAATACCCAGGAAATTCATCTTGTTTAGATGCGCTTTCGACAGTCGCTAAAATATCAAAAATGAAAGCACGGTTTAATTTTGAATGAAATGGAATAGCTTGAAACCAATCTTGATTAAATTGGGTATCAACAAAAATTTCTGGAATTTTTGAATCAATTGCATAAAACATTGCTTTTGTTCTCATGCATTTACTACATTTTCCACAGTTTTTAGGCCGCGCAGAATAATCTACACAAATTGATAAAGTACTTAAATCCAGTTGAGATTGATTCAAAAAGGCAGTTTTTTGTGCCCGTGTGACATGGTCATCCAATGTGGTTAAATCGGCATTATGATTCTTCATTAATCGATTGGTTGCTGTGTTTGAGCCGTAAGGATGAACGAAAAATTGCTGATCGAGCCTGTAATCTGCTGCAATGCGATAGTGTTGATATTTATTAAAGAGTGTTGCACATGAAAATAAAGAGAATATATGTGTTACATGTGAGCCTTTAGGGTTACATCCATATTTACTGTATAAGTTATAGGCATCGGTTTGAATGATATGGCTCGTGTTAAAAACTTCCTTTCGAAATGCTGCTGTTTGATCGAGTAAGGCTTCAAATTTTGCATGATCATCAAACTTATAATCCATACCATGTACAGTTAAACAATCTGAGTCTTTGCCGTGTTTTAAAAAGTGGCTGTATGAACTAAAAGTTGAATCTATGCCACCGCTAAAAAAAGTCAGGTTTTGTTGAGACTGTTCTGATTGTGGCTGATGGATAATACTCTCTGCTGTAATTTGTACAGCCTGATATAAGTTCGGTAACCAACTGGCCCACACTTTTGAGACGAGTTGTGCTGATTCAATAGATTGGATTGATAAGCTGCCTTGAATATGTATATTCAAGCCTAAGCGCATAGCAATCGGTAGAAATCCCCACATCGCAAAATCATAGAGCTTTAAAGCGGGAATATCTTGGTTAGGTAAAATATAACGTATATCCCCGTAATTGCTTTTCGCCACAATTTTATTTTTAGTTAGATCAATATCGCATTTAATAATGAGCATATTCAGTAATTTTAAAAAGACACTGAGCGATCTTACCTGAAAAAATGTATCTGTTCACAAAAGCAGCACGAATTGTGGAGGCGAATTATTTTTTAGCTGGTATGCGGGAATCTAGTTTTTTCTGCCACACGAGCAACAGCAAACAAAGTAGTCCCACGCCAATACAAAAACCGAGTACGCCTGCGATTAAACCAAAGTGATCCGACAAATAGCCTGCGGCAATAATTGGAATGATCGTACCTAAGTAACCGATAAATAAATATGTTGATATAACCGCAGCTCGATTCTCGGGACGTGTCATTTGATGGACAAGCCCAAATGCACCCAATAATCCAAGTCCATGCCCAACACCCACCAAAATATCACTGATGAAGAATAAACTGCTCCAATGCAGTGTCATACAGAGTGCAAGTAGAACATAACTACAGATCAGCACGATTAAACCGGCATTTACACATTTTGCGGGTTCAAATGATTTAGCAAAAAACTGAACTAAGGCAGAAACCAATAAAATACTGGCGATGGCTGAACCACTGACTAAAGGCCCGTGCCAAGGTATGGCTTCTTTAACGAATGACGGAGCAAGTGAAGCAAATAAACTAAAAGATCCAAATGCACAAAAAGCAGTTAAACCCGCAATATAAAAGCGAGCTTTAAACTGAGGTTCAGGTAATTCAAGATGAGGCGCGATTGAGAAAGGTTGAGGTTCAAAAGACGGAGTTTTAATCAAAAATAGGCCGATTAAACAAGCAATCCCACCTAAGATCACTGGAATATAGGGAGTGATTAATGGCGCGGTTGAAAATTGTGCGATCAAGCCACCAATGAACGGACCTAATCCAAAACCGATAACAGTGATGATTGAACTAAATTGTGGCGCATTTTGTTTATGTTGTTCTGGAATAGTATAGACCAAACCTAGCATTGCCGAAGTGCTAATCAGTCCTGAAGCGATACCAATGATAAAACGCCCGATAGATAACCACAGTGCGTTTTCAGCAAAAACTGACAATGTCAGCCCAAGTACAATAAAACCTAAGCCAATTTGTAGCGTTCGCAGAAAACCAATACTGTTACTGGTACGCCCTAGAAAAAGCAAGGTTGCCAAGCACCCAAACATATACGCGACAAAAATATAGGTGATGTGGCTCGGCAGCAGCCCCCATAGTTGCTGGTAAATCGGATACAGTGGACTTGCTAGTGCGGTACCAATTGTACCCATACAGAGTGCAAGGCTGACCATTAAAAAGGGTCGCCATGAAGCTTTTGTCGTCATGTTTAGGTCGCATTATATAGACAGTAAAACAATCTATATTGGAAGGGAGAGAGAGCCTAAGAGTGTAAAAGGAATGTTTCACTTAGGTCAATCAATCTGCGCAAAACTTACCCATAACGTTTTATTAATGTCATAAACTCTTCTAATTCTTGCTCATTGATGGACACACCTTCAGGTAAAACATGATGGCGCAAATGTGCTTCGATTAATTCATTCATCAATCCATTGATTGCACCTTTAATCGCTGCGACCTGTTGTAAAACCTCAATACAACCTGCTTCTGGTTGTTGTAAGGCTTGATCTACCGCATTGATTTGTCCTTGTAAGCGCTTTACTCGATTCAATATTTTTTTGTCTTGATGTAAATGGCTCAATACAATTCTCCCGAAAATAAATATACTATGGGGGAGTATATTTAAGCATAAAAAGATTATGAGTCATTCCCCATCGGTCAGAATCCATCATCACCAATTTGATGAAGGAAATCCACTCGCGCAAAAACGTATTTTGCTTGCCACCATTTTAACGGCAGTCATGATGTTTCTAGAAGTCATTGGAGGATGGATTTTTAATTCCATGGCACTCTTGGCAGATGGTTGGCACATGAGTTCGCATATGTTGGCTCTAGGTTTAGCTTATTTTGCTTACCGTGCAGCACGTTATTATGCAAAAGACAGTCGTTTTAGTTTTGGTACATGGAAAATTGAAATTTTAGCGGGATATAGCAGTGCCATACTCTTGATGGTCGTGGCATTGTTTATGGCATTCCATTCGGTTGAACGTTTATTTAATCCTGTTCAGATTCATTATAACGAGGCGATACCGATTGCGATTTTAGGCTTGGTGGTGAATTTAATCTGTGCATGGTTGCTGCATGATGACCATCACCATCACCATCACCATCACCATCACCATGAACATGAACATGAACATGAACATGAACATGAACATGAACATGAACATAGTCATCATGCCTTGCAGCCTGAGCATGGGCAGCATCATGATTTAAATCAAAAAGCTGCATTTATGCATGTGGTTGCCGATGCAGTGACATCGGTACTGGCGATCATTGCTTTATTTGCAGGAAAATGGCTAGGTTGGAGCTTTCTTGATGCTGTATTAGGAATTGTAGGCGCAATTTTAGTTGGAAAATGGGCATTAGCTTTAATCAAAGAAACAGCACAGACTTTATTAGATGCAGAAATGAATCATCCTGTTGTCACTGAAATTCGTGAGGTTTTGCAAGATTTACCAGCGCGTGTTGTTGTAACCGACTTACATGTTTGGAAAGTGGCGAAAGGGCAATTTTCTTGTATTGTTGCTCTTGAAACACAAGATACGCTTACTGCTGACCAAGTCCGTGCAGCCTTATCAATTCATGAGGAAATTGTGCATATCTCGGTAGAAATTAATCAACCCTGTATTGCTTAGATGTTCCACGTGAAACCAGTTGTGGCGTTTGCGTAAGCATGTGAAAAAATTTGAAGACAAGTTTTTATTTCGACATAGAATGACAGCAAATATTTCTATAAATGTGTTAAATAGATGATTAAAAAACTTTGTGCATTGATGGTGTTAGCCACTGCGACTAGCCTCACTTTTGCTGACGTAAATGCTGTACAAAAACAATTGCAGCAAAAACACCCAAGTTTAAGAATTGAAAATATTCAAACGACTGAGATGCCTGGAGTATATAGTGGCTTCGTTGAAGATCAGGTGATTTATGTCAGTGAAAATGCAGACTACATTATCGCAGGTTCGATGATTCGTCTAAAAGATCAGAAAAACCTGACCAAACAATTGATGATGAATCAACAAAAAACGGATTGGAATAAACTACCCTTTCAAGATGCGATTAAAAGCGTAAGGGGGAATGGAAAACGTCAGATTGCGATCTTTTCTGACCCAAATTGCCCATATTGTAAACGTCTTGAATTAGAGTTGGCTAAACTCAATGACATTACTATTTATACTTTTGTCACAGCATTGAAGCCGCAATCAATTACACCATCAAAGCAAGTTTTTTGTGAAGCTAGCCCAGAATTGGCCTGGAATAATTTAATCGTCAAAGGTATTCAGCCCAAGTCTAGCAAGAGCTGCGCTAACCCAATTGAACGTAATTTAAAACTAGCTAAAAGCCTGAAATTGGGCGGTACTCCGGGTATCGTATTTGCCAATGGGGCGATCGTTACAGGTGCCTCTCCTGCTGCTGAATTAGAGGAAATGTTGAAAGAAGCACAACCCTAATTTTTTGCAAAAAAATACCCGTATTCAACGGGTATTTTTATAACTGATGCTTTTTGAATTAAGCACGGGTTTTTTTAGTCACTAAATTATAAATAAATAGAATGACAATCGCACCAATGACGGACGCAATAAAACCAGCAGCAGAATTTTCACCATATAAACCTAATACTCGTCCGCCAAAGGTGGCAAGTAAGGAACCAGCAATCCCAAGTACAGTGGTCATAAGGAAGCCGGCTTTGTCATCTCCAGGATGGATCGCACGCGCGATTAAACCAGCAATAAAACCAACGACAATCGCAACAATGAGTGACCACATAGTAACTCTCCTTTTGTTATCATGTATTTGTTTTTTACGACATGTTCAGATTCTATAATCTGCCAATTTGAATTTGATCAATAGGCTGATCATGCTAAAAACTGTTGTTTTTTTGTTCAAAAGTAAGCGTCCGCTGAACCCCATGCCTATTTTTTAATTTGAGTTGGATTTCCAGCGATGTGGTAGTAATTCTTCTATTTGGGTCGCTTTATGCGTCGGCAGCCTTTTCAGCACATCACTGAGATAG
>NZ_VPDH01000126.1:0-4638 GCF_013417785.1 Acinetobacter sp. YH12227
TCGCAAGAGATGCGATGGATGTCTGGTGATTTGTAGTCATAAATTTTAGTCCCCACTTGTTTTTAAGTGGGGACTAAATTAAGGCTTATAGGATGAATTCATAAGGTGTGTTCAGCGGACGCTTACGCACAACCACAAAACAAGCAAGGTCGAAATCAAACTTACTCCGATACGGCTATTCAATGCTGTTTAATGATCAAATCTTTATTTAGACTCTCTTTACGCATGGTCACGGGTTTTGTTCAAAGTCTGATTAAACTTTGTGGATTAAATTGGACCGCACCAGATTACAGTACGCTTTGTCGAAGACAAAAACATATTGATATTGCGATTAGCTATCAAAAAAGTAGTGATGGGCTACATCTACTCGTCGACTCAACTGGCTTAAAGTTTCTAGGTGAAGGGGAGTGGAAACGTAAGAAACATGGACCTGAATATCGTCGCCAATGGCGTAAGCTTCATATTGGCATCGATGCTGAAACCTTGCAAATACGTGCAGTACAGCTTACTACAAATAATGTGAGCGATTCGCAAGTACTCGGTGATTTACTTGCTCAAATTCCCTTAGATGAACGAATTGATTCGGTCTATACCGATGGTGCTTATGACACGAAGCACTGCAGACAAGTCATTCTAGATCGAGATGCACATGCGCTCATTCCGCCAAGAAAAAATGCAAAACCATGGAAAGATCAGAAATTGAGATCTTTAGAGCGGAATGAGTTACTGAAAACAGTTAAACGTTTAGGAAGAACGCTTTGGAAAAAATGGTCTGGTTATCATCGTCGAAGTTTAGTTGAAACCAAGATGCATTGCATCAAACTATTAGGTGATAAATTAACAGCAAGGAGTTTTTCTAGTCAGGTGAATGAGATTCATGCACGCATAGCCGTATTGAACAAATTTACAGAATTAGGTCGTCCTCATACCCAAGTTGTCACTTGAATTCTGTTCAAATGAGCAGAGTGTTATCTTTTAAATCTTTGTGCAACAAAGCCCACATGAACTAGAAACTCTTTTAAAAATTAAATATATTTCCACTTAGTATCTAAACTTTGATAGAATTAATTAAAACTTTAGAGTTTAAGTGCAAACAATGAGAAAAACTAATATTCGACGTGATAGCTACTTAAAATTTCTGAATACATGGCAAAACCGTGATGTCATTAAAGTGCTTTCGGGTGTACGTCGCTCTGGAAAATCCACCTTGCTGGCGATGTTTCAACAAGACCTAAAAGCACAGGGTGTACAAGCCGAAAACATCATTGCCATCAACTTTGAATTTATGGAATTTGAAGAACTCACCGATTACCGTAAACTACATGATTATGTACTGTCAAAAGTTGATGAAAGCAAGAAAAACTATGTTTTTTTAGATGAAATACAACATGTTACCAATTTTGAAAAAGTAGTCGACTCTTTATATGTTCGGGATTATATCGATTTATATATTACAGGTTCTAATGCATTCTTTCTGAGTGGAGAACTTGCGACGTTACTCACAGGACGCTATATCGAGCAACATGTTTTACCCTTGTCATTCCAAGAGTTTAAACAGTGGCATATTGAAAATAATCCGATCATCCAACAATTATCCAATCGTGATTTGTATGCCATGTACACGCGCAGTAGTTTCCCCTATACGCTTGCCATGACCAGCCAGCAGGAAACCTATGATTACTTGCAAGCGGTCTATGCCAGTGTAATGTTTAAAGATGTTATTCCCCGTTTGAATACGGCCGATATTAACTCTCTCGAGCGTGTCGCAAGATATTTGGCAAGCGTGACAGGCTCACCCATTTCCATCAATAAAATTAAAAATACCTTTGTTTCAAGTGGGGTTAAAATCTCATTTGAAACAGTAAAACGCTATATTCAGGGCTTACAGGACAGTTTGCTATTTTATAGCGCCGCACAATTTAAAGTACGTGGGCGTGAGTTATTACAATCCTCTGAAAAATACTATTTAGTTGATGTTGGATTGCGCCGCATTATGTTGCCTGATGCTAATGCTGATCAAGGTCATATCTTAGAAAATGTGATTTATCTTGAGCTTGTCAGACGAGGCTATACGGTCTATGTAGGGCGGGTTGATGAATATGAAATTGATTTTGTTGCTGTCGATACTTTACAAAATTTAACTTATTATCAGGTGGCATTAGAAACGCTCAGTGAGGAGACACTCACCCGAGAGTTACGTCCATTACAGAAAATTTCTGATTCATATCCTAAGTATTTACTTACCTTAGACACGATAGGGACTGAAGCCAATTATAATGGTATTGTAAAAATGAACGCTCTCGATTGGTTGCTGTCTGAAAATAAGTAAAGTGGAGTGTAGGCATCGACAATCTAATTTCTCGATCAAAGCCCAAGGCCTTTTCAGCATTAACCAAAAATTTGCTTAAGCATAATTTTCTAGTGGGTAATCATAACTTTTGCCCCATTTGTGATGGATTAATCTATCTCGATTCTACTGAATCGGATCATCGGATTGCCAAAGCCGCAGGTGGACAAGGTGTGCTAGAAAATGGCCTGCTGGTTTATCCGTTCGGTAAGGCTTTGTTGCACAAACCTATCTGTAAAGGGTTTTTCAGCGATATAATTTTCAAATGAAGAAGCCTACACACAAAATCTACCGCACAACCAATTGGCCCGCATATAACCGAGCACTCATGAGTCGCGGAAATATTGCCATTTGGTTTGATCCTGTTACGCAATGGTATGCGCCATCAAAAGGCAAACAAGGGCGAAATCAAACCTACTCCAACGCAACCATCCAATGCTGCTTAATGATTAAATCCTTATTCCGTCTGTCTTTACGTATGGTCACTGGCTTTGTGCAAAGTCTGATTAAACTTTGCGGATTAAATTGGATAGCTCCAGATTACACCACGCTTTGTAGAAGACAAAAGCATATTGATATTGTAATCAGCTACCAAAAAAGTAGCGATGGGCTGCATCTACTCATGGACTCTACAGGCATGAAGTTTCTAGGTGAGGGCGAATGGAAACGCAAGAAACATGGACCTGAATATCGTCGCCAATGGCGTAAACTCCATATTGGTATAGATGCTAAAACCCTACAAATACGAGCAGTTCAGCTCACAACGAATAATGTGAGTGATTCACAAGTCCTCGGGGATTTACTTGATCAAATCCCGTTGGATGAACAGATTGATTCAGTTTATACAGACGGGGCTTATGATACAAAACAATGCCGTCAGGTCATTGCAGATCGGCAAGCACATGCAGTTATTCCACCCAGAAAAAATGCAAAGCCTTGGAAAGATATAAAAGTTCATTCGCAAGAGCGAAATGAATTACTTCGAACAGTTAAACGTTTAGGCAGGACATTATGGAAAAAATGGTCAGGCTATCATCGGCGGAGTTTGGTCGAAACCAAGATGCATTGCATCAAATTATTAGGCGATCGACTACATTCAAGAAACTTTCAAAGCCAAGTTAATGAGATTCATGCACGTGTGGCCGTGCTGAATAGATTTACAGAGTTAGGTCGTCCTCATACCCGAGTTGTAACTTAAATTTGAGTGAGTTGGCGGATGCTTCAAATTATAAATCTTTGTGCAACAAAGCCCTTTTTTTGGATGTAACTCTGCAAATAACCCGAGTTTCGCTCAAAATATTTCTTGCTTACCTAATTTTTTAAATGTGGAAGTCGGCGGACAAAGTGCTTCAAGTTTTCCATCCTTTTCCCCTTCTAAAAGAATTACGTCTTTTGCTAGAAGTAACGATTTAGCTTGGTCTGTTGCTGATACTTATATGGTAGGTTCAAAACCTGGAAAAGGTAAACAAGCTCATTTTTTTGGTGTAAAAGCAGAACCTATGAGATTTTATAAGAATGGGAACTTACTCTATGAAAAAGATCAATCTTTTTTTAATTATGATCCCAAACCAAAGGCTATATTAAGAAGATAAAATGAAAAAAATAATTTATCCATTGATTTTTATAATCTTATTAATTTTTTCTAGCGTATTTATTTGGAATAGGATACAAAAAACTATGAACACAGAGCCTACACTTAGTTTTAAAATTTTAACTGATCATCATATAGATAAAGATATTCAAATAAATATTAGAAAAATTAATGATATGAACAACATTAATTCAAATAAGAATCATATGTTTACACTACTAAGAAATGGTATCTATTATCCACTAAATAATAAATATGATTTTAAAATGTATGAGATATTTGTCAAAAAGAATAATAAATTTGCTTATATTTCTGGAGAAAATATTTATTTTATTGAAGATGAATATTCAATAAGAGGTAATAACGATAGAAGTGGTGAGGTTTTAATTTATCCATATGAAAAAGATGGTGATATATTTTTTAAATATAATCAATACCATAATAGCAATAAAACAGAGCATACAAAAAAATTTAGGTTAAAAGAATCATATAAATTTAATAGCCATATTTTTAATGAACAAACAAAATTAGAGGATTTTAGTTTGGTTAATATTCCTGAATAATGTCATAGAGTAACCCGAATTACGGATAAGAAAACCGCTTGAAAAAAAGATGGTTAGAGCCATTTAGAAAGTTACTACACAAACCAAAGACTCTAACCACCATGTTTGATTTTACAGAAATCTTCTGTGCCATTGAT
>NZ_VPDH01000127.1:0-4552 GCF_013417785.1 Acinetobacter sp. YH12227
ATTTCACTAAAAACTGCTCGAGGTACACCAACCAAGCGCTGGAATTCAGAATCTGAAAAACGATTTAATTTCTGATATTTCATGAAATCTATATTGAGGCAGTTTTTACTTTCGCAAGAGGTCTAATATACCATATTTACTTTGATAGCCTTGGCAATCATTTGTGTTATTGTGTCATATGTTTTTGAAAAATATTAGTTAATACTTAATAATTCAGCGTTTTTAATCCTGGGCGAATTCAAACATGAGGTGCGACAGTTTGAAAAGTCTTATGATAATCAAAAATATAAACTTTTTGCTTCAGATGGTAGTGAGTTAATCGGCTATACGGATGAACAAGGTAAAACAGAGCACCTTTGGACTCATGAAAAACTCCCTATTAATTTGGAGATCCTTGATGATGAGGAAGAGCCTGAATTCGATACTTATCATATAACCGATGTGTAAAAAGGATAATAATAATGGCACGTGATAAAACATCTTCAGGTACTTCGAGTGATAATAAATCGGGAAGCTCAACAACCAAACCAACCAGTGAAGGTACGCCTATAAAATTAGAGGTAGGCGGCAATAGATCATATTTGTGTGCTCATATTTGCGCTGCGAGTAAAAAGCCTCGGACTGGTAATAAAGGGCAAAACCTATACCAACGCACGGTAACTATCGCAATCCAAGCTGAAGCAGAGCTTAATCATGGTGTTTGGTCGTATTTAGCTGAAGTTGGTTATAACATGCGCACTGTTCCACCAAGCGCTCTGATGAGCGACAGGGAGGGAAGGAGACATCAGCCATCGAGTTTCCCTTTAGGTGCGGCTAAGCGTGAAATTGAAAATATGGGTAAAGGTGCTTTCCGTATTCCTGATGTCACTATTTTAAAAGTTACGGCCGCTGAAATTATTCAAATGCGTAAGGCAGGTGTAATTGATTGGAAGCGCTTTGAGCCTATAGATGCCAATATTGAAAACTTGGTTGAGATTAAGTTTGGCAATGACACTTGGGGGAATAAGCAATTCGAAGATTACAATACGATTTGCCCTACCAAGGTACGTGAAATTGCCGATAAGGATTGTAGTTGCTCTACTCGCAAACCGCCTAAAGGTGGGACTGCACCTGTGACTTATCCTGCTATAAAGTGCTAGATACGGATGCAACGCGCAAATGGATTCGTCGTTTAGATGCACCAGGTATATTCCCAGATCAAGGTTATTACAAAGAAGTGCCTCCAAAGGATAAAGCTGTGTATTTGGAGACAGGGAAAGCCTGCAAGGTTGCTGGTGTATATCGTTACGACGATGAATTGGATATCGATGGAAAGCCGGTGCATGCAGGCCATGTAAACCGAACTGACTACGAAGAAAACTACACCAGTGATTATAGACAGCATGTAGTCCTATTGGTAGGTGATATAGCGCCTAGATTCTTGGCATTCTTTGATCACGCTGAACTTAAAGAAGCCAAAACGGTTAAATGGCACTTGGTCAGTGAAATTATTAAAGTTGAATAGTTGATAGATTTAATGGCCTGGTGATACATCAATGCAGGCTGATAAAGGGCTTTGCTATCGTATATACGATGCTTGTTGATTAAATTGGCAACAATAATGGCGCGAGAAATCTGTCAATTTAGCGCAAGAAAATGAGCTAAAACCGCAACTTTAAGCAATTTTGTTTAGTACAATAAAGTGTACATAACAAATGAAATATATGTGTATTGTACCAAATACTATACTAAATGATGTGTAGTAAAAATTGCGCATTAAAGAGGATTCTATTCTATGCGCCGTGAATTTTTATGCGGATTCTAGTGAGAAGGGTCATCAAGATCAATTTTAACCTTATCGATAATTTCAGCTGCTTCTTCGCTAAAGTCGTCAGATGATTCAAGCCATTCACATTCAGTGCATTTAATACCTTGGCGTTCCGTTCGTTCGGGTTCTGATTTGCTTATACGAGTTTTAATTTCACCAGTCTTGGGGTGGATTTTTCTTGAATACTCGGTCGCCATCTCAAACCAAATGGCTAGTTGCCCCTGACATTTAGGGCAAACTAATTTTTCAGCTACTTCCATCTCTTATGAACCTTTTTTTGTTTATGGGAGTGACCTATTGGTTGAGGTCACGTAGTTTTAACAGCTGAGTACGAAGGTGGGTTGCATCTGCCATAAGAAAATTCAGGCAAGATTGATGACCACCTTTTGATAAGACGTTGGGTAGGTTGTGACTCGCATCTGCAATGTTTGAAATTAAATCTAATTTTTGCTTATCGGTAAGCGTTCTGAAGGCTGGACCAGCTAGATGACGGATCGTGACAAAGCTTTCACCAAGTAAGCGCAACACTTCAATATCTTCGCTATGCAGCTCAATTATTTCCTTGTCTGCAGGTGTACTATTTTGGGTGTCGTTATGATTTGAATCGTGCGGTTTCATGCAAGTACATCAATGCGATATTTATGATTTAAAATAATACTTATTAGTCTAAAATACAAACTTCGTTTAGTACACAAAATGGTACTAATGTGCTAAAATAAGCTCGTTAGGTACAAAAAATGGTATTAAACAATGGGATTTAGATCTACAAGTTCAAGCCATGCAAAAGCATTAGAAATTGGTGAGCGTATCAAACAGGCTCGGCTTAATAAAGATTTAACTCAAGTTGAGATATCTGAGATATCCGGCTTAGAGAGACGCGCAATTATTAATGCTGAGAAAGGGAAAGTCACACTGGAAAAT
Organism: Acinetobacter sp. YH12227; assembly: GCF_013417785.1. NCBI lineage: Bacteria > Pseudomonadati > Pseudomonadota > Gammaproteobacteria > Moraxellales > Moraxellaceae > Acinetobacter > Acinetobacter sp. YH12227. The sequence goes on from NZ_VPDH01000127.1 coordinate 2,729, forward strand.
CTGATCGCATATTTGGATGCTCTAAACATGAGGGACCAGATAGATCTGTTTTTACCGCCCCAACCAATATCGCCAATTCAACTCCATAAGTTGCAAGGTAAAGAGCGTAAAAAGGCTTCGGGTGAACATAAGGCTAACTCGAACAACAAGAAAATATTAACTGCGAATAAGGATGATTTAGGATGGTGAGAGATACAGTAAGCGTTGAATATCTTGGTATGGATGTTGGGGTTATGGCGTATACAGAGGGACAGCCAAGTGCCTTTGAATACTCTAAATCATTTCTTGACAGTGGTATCGAGCTTTCTCCGTTGTATATGCCTTTAGGAGAGGGTGTTTATACATTCCCAACATTAAACCCTGAAACATTCAAGGGTTTGGCAGGTTTGTTTGCTGACTCACTACCTGATGATTTTGGTAATCGAATTTTAAATGCGTGGACAGCACGTAACGGTCGATCTCCTGACTCTATCACTCCATTAGAACGCCTGAAATATACAGGTAAGCGCGGCATGGGTGCATTAGAGTATCACCCTATGAAATCAATGAATGGTTTTAATGCGTCTCAGCAAGTTGAAATTATTGAGTTGATTAAAATCGCCCAAGATGTATTAGACACTCGTTCATCTTTAGAGGTTGATCTTAATAATAATGGTGCAGAAGACAAGGATGCCATGCTTGCGCTTCTATCTGTGGGTACAAGTGCAGGTGGCGCACGCCCTAAAGCAGTACTTGCATTTAATGAGGATTACAGCCAAGTCCGTTCAGGTCAAACAGATGTTCCAGATGGCTTTACGCACTACTTGATGAAGTTTGATGGTGTGAGTGAGCATAACGTCAATAAAGAAACTTTTGGTGATCCAATGGGCTACGGCGCAATGGAGTATGTTTATCATCAAATGGCCTTAAAATGCGGTATTGAAATGATGCCTTGTAAGTTGCTGCAAGAGGGTGATCGTCAACATTTCATCACGCAGCGTTTTGATCGCGTTGGGAATGAGAAGATTCACATTCAATCCTTGAATGGCCTGGCGCATGTGGATTATAAAAAACCGGGTTCTTTCTCTTACGAAGAAATATTTAACGTGAACCGTCATTTGCGTTTGACTGCAGCCGAGGCAGAACAGTTGTTTAGACGTATGGTATTCAATGTGGTATCTCGTAACCACGATGACCACTCAAAGAACTTTGGCTACATGCTTGTAGATAATCAATGGAAACTGGCACCAGCTTATGACTTGGCATATAGCTATAAGCCGAACTCTTTTTGGGTAGATCAACACTGGATGACTCTTAACGGAAAGCGTGACAATTTTGAAATGGCTGATTTCCTGTCATTCGAGAAGCTAAGTCCAATCTTTAATGAACAGCGTATTCGCCAGATTTTGGAAGAGGTTATCGAGGCGGTTTCAAGTTGGACTTCACTCGCCGTGCAATCAAATGTACCTAAGGTTCTGATTGAGCGCGTTGAGCAAAACCTGCGCTTGAAATTCTAAATTGTCTTTATTACCAACTGAGCTACCTTCGGGTGGCTTTTTTTTGCATATATTTTAACGTGGGCCTAGATCGATAGGTTTGGACTCGCGTTTATTTCAAGGCAGAAATGAATAAAAAAGGCAGCTTATAACCACTGCTGTCCCACAATTTTCATAAGAAGAGCCTCAATTGAGGTTCTTCTTGTTTTCGCCATTTTTTATCGTAAGCGTCCGCTGAACCCCATGCCTATTTTTTAATTTGAGTTGGATTTCCAGCGATGTGGTAGTAATTCTTCTATTTGGGTCGCTTTATGCGTCGGCAGCCTTTTCAGCACATCACTGAGATAGG